>CBFGVN010000216.1:0-5909 GCA_965651845.1 uncultured Chryseobacterium sp.
TATTGCTTCAGTTTTTTCATTGATTATTATTGGTTTGATTATTTATTTTTTAGCTTTAAAAACAAAAAGAAAAGATCTAAAAAAACAGTTCGATTTTTTTGAAAAACAGAAAACACGCAAAAAAACAATTCCATTAAATACTGACACTACCAAAGAGGAAGAAATTCTAAGTATTGATAAAAACTCAGAAAAAGATTCCAATAAAATATCGAAGGAAAAAGAAGACGAAATTCTCCAAAAACTTGAACAATGGGAAGAAACCGATCAATTTTTAAGTAAAAACATGTCACTTTCAATGCTTTCTGCACAGATGGGTGTGAATACAAAATACCTCTCGGAGGTTATTAATAATAACAAAGGAAAAAATTTTAACGGATATATTAATGAATTGAGAATTAATCATATCGCGCATTTATTAAAAACAGATCAGACTTATCTTAATTATAAAGTAAGCTATCTCGCAGAATATTCCGGATTCTCTTCGCACAGCGCTTTTACGACTATTTTTAAATCGGTGACCGGAATGTCTCCCAACGCTTATATTCAGGAAATCAGCAAAAGCAAAATGTCATGAGACTCATTATAAAATTACTATTGCTCTTATTTTTAAGCTTCCAGAATTCATTTTCCGGACAGAAAATTTCTGATGATTCCCTGATGAAAAAAGCCCAGCTGGAAATCTACGACAACCCGGAAAAGGCGATCAATATTGGTAAAAGCTTACTTAAAAAAGAGAAAGATGTCAAAAAAACAATCACAATTTACTTGCTGCTTGCAACTGCGAATATTGCGAAAAGAGACTTTGATACCTCTTTGAAATATATTTTAAAAGCGAAAGAACTCGCACAGAAAACGAATGACCCGAAAACTCAGACCACCGTGTTGGTTTCCGTGGCCATACAGTACCAGCAGATGGAATTGTTCAGCAAAAGCCTTGAAACACTGGATGAAGCAGATCAATATTTGTCAAAACTTCCGGACGATACCCGCGAAAAACATTTTGAGGCTGCCAGAATCAATGCGATTCGGGGAATGATCTATAAAAGCCAGTCGAATTCTGAAATTGCCCTTAAAAAGTTTTTAAAATCCATTGAACATTTTGAAAAAATAAGTCAGAAAAAGTCGACATACGCCAATATGAGTGTGGTTTATTACAATATCGGCTATTGCTACCTCAATCTAAATCAGAACAATAAGGCGGAGCAGGCTTTCTTACAATCCATCAATTATGCTCAGAAAAACCAGGCGAAAAGCCTTGAAGCCTTTGCATTGAAAGGAATGTCTGAACTGTATAAACAAAAGCGTGAACATCAAATTGCTTTAAATCTTTTGATAAAAGCAGAAAATCTTTGTAAAAACACCGGTGATCTTATCCTTAATGAAGGAATTTATAAAGAAATGGCCGATAATTATCTCGCGATGGGAAATCAGAACTTATATCAGGTGTACAACAAAAAGTATTTTGAAATGCAGTTCAAAAGAACACAAAATGAGCTAAACTCCATCAACCAATCCATCGACAATCACAATAAGGAAACATTTTTGAAAAGTGAAGAGCTCAAAAGCCGTCATTATTATTTAATTGCCTTGGTGATAGGCTTCGGAACTTTAATTATTGCTATACTTTTGATTTTTATTTTTAAGATCAGAAAAGAGAATAAAAAGTATTATAAAGAAATTCAGCAAATGATCCGATCGTAATTTTAGAGTTATTTCACCCAAAACCCATAGCTAAGGCACTTCTGGGGCATCTATGTGGTACTTATTAATTTCCGAGCAATTTGTTTATTTGTTAATTTTATATCAAATAAATACTAAGAAAATATGATCATCAGTGAAAACCTGTTGTTTTCCCACGGAGCAGAGCTGCAAAATTACAACTCTGGTGAGTTTATTTTTGAAGAAGGAAGCATTCCAAAATATTACTTTCAGATAAAATCCGGCACAGTAAAGCTCAGCAGTTTCCTGGAAGACGGAAAAGAGTTTATCCATGGGATTCCTTTTGATGGTCATTGTGTTGCCGAAACGTATCTTTTCAATAATAAAAATTATGCCGTCAATGCAATTGCCGTTACCGACTGCAGCGTTATAAAACTGGAAAAAAAGAGATTAATTGAACTTGTCCTGAAAGATCCCGAGATCATTCTCAATATGTATTCTTATACCGCAGATCGTATGCATTACCGATATATCGTTTCTGCGCCGTTTTCTTTTAAAGATCCTTTAACTAAATTACATCTTATCATGAATCATATAAAGACCCATTTCGGATTTAAAGAAAAATTTTCTTTTCTCATCCCTTATACAAGGCAGCAGTTGGCTTCACTTACAGGGCTGAGGATAGAAACCGTGATCAGAACGATAAAAAAAATGGAAAAACAGAATCTGGTGAAAATTGATAACAGTAAGATTTATATTTAATTAAAAATTAAACCATAAAAAATCCTTAACCGAAAAGTTAAGGATTTATATTTTAATATTTAATTGCTTATTTTCCAATAGCTTCCGTGATCGGATTTCCTACATTTCCACTTGGAAACTGAATTTTTAACAATGAAGAAACTGTTGGTGCAATATCCGTCATGAAGTACGGTTTATTGCTTTCTCCATGCTGAATTCCCCATCCCATAAAAATCAGAGGAATCTGCGAATCGTAAGAATTCCAAACACTGTGTGTCGTTCCTGTTTTTGAATATGGCGGAAGCATAGAATCGTGGGAAATCAATTGAATATCACCGCTTCTCTGTCTGTTGATCCCATTGATAATCCTTTGCTTGATAGGCTCCGGAATAGTCGCTTCCTGAACTTCTTCCACAGAAACGGCATATAAAACCGTAGGATCTTTTTCCAGCTCTTTGATGGTGAAGTCTCTTACATCATCCAGTTCAATTTTATTGTCTTTCAACAATTTTCTATCAAAATAAATCTGATAATTATCTACGGCATTGATCAGTTTGTCAATTCCAAATTTATCTTTCAGTTTTTGATTAATGTTTTTTTCCATTCCTTCACCAAAAAAGCCCGTTGAAATTTTATGTTCCTGTAAAAATCCTACAGAATGAGCTCCACCGTGGTCGGCAGAAAGGAAAACCGTATACTGCCCTTTTCCTACTTTTGAATCCAGATAACTGAAAAACTGAGCCAGATCCTGATCTAATCTTAAGTAAACATCTTCAACCTCAATAGAATTCGGACCAAATTTATGCCCTGCATAATCCGTTGAAGCCAAATTCACGGCCAGCATATCCACAACATCATCACCTCCTAGCTTTTCGCCATCCACAGCAGCTTCAGCCAGCTTCAAAGTTAAAGTATTCCCGAAAGGAGTATAACGAATATTATCTTTTTTAGCCTGATAATCAGCAGCAAGATTGCTATAAGGGAATGTAGGGATTTTTGCGCTTCCCAACAATCCTTCCCAGGAAGAATTATCCGGTGAGCTTTCTGTATACTGATTAATAGGAAGTAATGTATTCCACCCGTTTGCTACCAATTTATCCGGCAAATTCTGAGCATTAAAAGACTTTAACCATTGCGGTAAATCATTCATATACCAAGAACTTGTAATAAAATCCCCTGTAGAATCATCAAACCAGTAAGCCCCGTTTGGCGTATGCCCAGCCGGAAGAATGGAAGCACGGTCTTTCAGGGAAACACCAATAACTTTCCCCTGAAAATTGGTTGCCAGTCTTAGTTCGTCCGAAATTGTCGTAGACCAAAGGTTTTTCGGAGAGTGGCTGCCTATTTTTAAATTGGTTGTTCCGATTGGCTGTACACTTTCGTCTGTTGTACAATACACGTTTTGTCCTGTTTCCTTATCATTCCAGTCATTTCCCGCAATCCCGTGGATCGCCGGAACCGAACCTGTATATATGCAGGCATGCCCTAAAGCCGTCACTGTAGGTACATACGGAATATGAACGTTATTCAGAGAATACCCTGTATTCAAGAGCCTTTTAAAACCATCGCTACCATATTTATTATAAAAACGGTACAAATAATCCCATCTCATCTGGTCTACCACCAAACCTACAACCAATTTTGGCCTTTCTAATTGAGAATTCTTGTTCTTCTGTGCATTGATTGTAACTACGGACAAGAATGTAACTGCCGCAATCGAAATTTTCCTAAGCATCTGGTAAATTTTTATTGGGAACAAATGTACGGGTTTTGATGATTTGGATATATGAAATTATAATTAATTTTGATGACTATATTTTATTTATAAATATTAAAAATTGCAGCATCCATGAAGACTTTTATATTTGCTATAATATGTGCATTTATATCTATAAAATTATCCGCACAAATAGATCCAAACTTCAGTTGTGATGATTTTACCATTAATTTTCAATCGAATACAAGAAATACCATAGAATTTTTGACTAAGGAAAAATATTTTAAATTGATTAAAAATAGTATTCCAAAAAGTAAAAGTCCGGCTATTGTAGAAAACAAAAGTCTAAATGTTGAATTCCAGAAAAAATTTCAGAATACAATTACAGAACATTGTATTCATGCCAAAACTTTTAGCCAAGGAAAAGTTGAAGAAACCTCATTTTGCAGCGATAAATACAATATTTTCTTAATTTCTAAAGAATACAATTTTTATATATTTAAAATCTTGGCATTTGAGATAGATAATTATCTAATTTTCAACCCAAATGATAAAATAATTTATTCTTCGAATAATTTTCCACTTATCTTAAATGATGGAAAACTTATCTTGGATATCGGACATTCTTATGATGGGCTCAACTCTTTTAATTATTTTAAATTTAACGAAAATAATGTCGATTATTTTGAATTTTCAGTTCCGGTTCAATATCAAATAAAAAATTATAATATTATTAATACATTCAGTGGTCTCAAACTGACTGCTGAACTTACAAAGTACAATATGAAAGAAACATCTCCCAACAAATATGAATATAACAAGAGTGACATTTGTACCAAATTTATAAATATCCCTCTACGAAATGATTGAGATTAAAAAACTAGAACTACTCACCACCAACCCCACCCTCAACTGGGGATTCAACGGCTATGAAACCGATAAAATTTTCGTCGTTTCTGCCATTGAAATTGGTAGTTCTTTTGAATTCAACTTAAGAGAAAAAAACCAATATTATAAAAAAATCTGGGAAACAAATACCGACGATATCAACGAACTTAATGAAATTATTTTACAAGGAAACTCATTCGGAGCCTTTGAAAATGGTGAATTAATCGGTTGGGCGATCTGTGATTTCAGAGAATGGAACAACAGTCTTTTTATTGAGAATATGCTCATCAGTGAAAAATACAGAGGTCAGAATATCGGAAGATTACTGATTAAAAGTGTCAATCGGGAAGCCAGAGAACTGCGGTGCAGACTGGTCGAACTGGAAACCCAGAATACCAATTATCCCGCCATCAAGTTTTATCAAAAGACAGGATTTCGTCTTACAGGAATCAATACAAAATTGTACAACGACACTACAGAAACAGCTTTATTCATGAGTTTTGATATCTTAACGTAAGAGTAAATTTTCATTAACGCAAAGACGCAAGTTTTATTAATTAAAAACTGTTTTTAGGACACAAGAAATTAAAAGATTTCAATATTCAACGAAATTTTATCGTAGATAAAATCTTTGCGCCTTAAAAAATATAGTATTTTAAAAACCTTGCGTCTTTGCATTTTCCAACAAAAAAATAGTCAACAAATAAATCGTTATTGACAAAAACTATAAAACATATTTAAAATTTTATTTTGTACTAATCGGTACAATTATATACCTTTGTCTCATCAAAATAAAGAAATGGCAGGAAGACCCAAAATATTCGACGAACAGGAAGCAATTCAAAAAGCGACCGAAGTCTTTAGACATAAAGGCTACGATACGGCTTCTGCAGACGAATTACTG
>CBFGVN010000217.1:0-5895 GCA_965651845.1 uncultured Chryseobacterium sp.
CTTTGGTTTTTACAACAATTGTAAAAGCTGCCGACCCTTTTATTTCTTTTACTAAAACGGAAAATTCGGTCGTGTTGAAAGAGCACAATTCAGGTTTGATGCTGTTTTCAGATAGCGATTCAGATAAAGGAATTCTTCGTGCAGTTACGAATCTTCAATCCGATTTTCAAAAGGTAACAGGCGTTCAACCCAATCTTATTTCCCAAAATTCTGGGGTGAACGGAATGCTCATCATTATTGGTGAAGCAGGTAAAAGCAAGACCATTGATGCATTAATCAAAGCTAAAAAAATTGATGGTAACTCACTCAAAGGGAAAAATGAAAAATACATCATTCAAAATATCAGCAACCCGTTTCCGGGCGTTTCCGAAGCGATTGTGATTGCGGGAAGTGACAAACGGGGAACGATTTACGGGATCTACGAAATGTCGCAGCAAATCGGAGTTTCGCCGTGGTATTATTGGGCGGATGTTCCGGTTGAGAAAAAAGAAAATATATACTTTAAAAAAGGAATTTACACAGACGGAGAACCGGCTGTAGAATATCGCGGCATTTTCCTGAATGATGAAGAACCTTCACTCGGAGGATGGGCGAGAGCTACTTTTGGAGGAATTAATTCTAAATTTTACGAAAAAGTATTCGAATTAATTCTTCGAATGAAAGGCAATTACATCTGGCCTGCGATGTGGGGAAAAGCATTTTATGACGATGATGCTTTGAGTGGGCCTTTAGCGAATGAGATGGGAATTATTATGGGAACTTCTCACCACGAGCCAATGGCTCAGGCGCAGACGGACTGGAAAAGGTACATCCAGAAGAATAATCTGCCGAATGTCTGGGATTATTCTAAAAATAAAAAAGTGCTGGATGAATTCTGGAAAAAGGGAATAGAACGTTCCAAAAACTGGGAAAAGCTGGTAACAATAGGAATGCGCGGCGATGGCGATGAAGCGATGGGAGAAGGTACCAACATTGCTCTTCTCGAAGAAATTGTAAAAAACCAGCGTAAAATAATTGCTGATGTAACCGGAAAAAGGGCAGAAAAAACACCTCAGGTCTGGGCCTTGTATAAAGAAGTTCAGGATTATTATGACAAAGGAATGAGGGTTCCGGATGATGTTGCTTTGCTGTTTTGCGATGACAACTGGGGAAATGTGCGAAAGCTTCCCGACCTTACGAAGCCTCTTCATAAAGGCGGTTACGGAATATACTATCATTTCGATTATGTGGGAGGACCGAGAAATTCTAAATGGATCAATATCAGCCCGATTCAGAGAATCTGGGAACAGATGAATCTTTCTTACGAACATAAAGTCGATAGAATATGGATTGTAAATGTCGGGGATTTGAAACCAATGGAATTTCCCATCAGCTTTTTTCTGGAAATGGCCTGGAACCCGAAACAATTTAATTCAAAAAATCTTTTAGAATATACCGAAAAATGGTCAACACAGCAGTTTGGAGAAAAACATGCTAAGGAAATTGCAAGAATGATTAATCTTTATTCAAAATACAACCGCCGTGTAACGCTTGAAACATTGGATTGGAAAACCTACAGTCTCCAAAATTACAATGAATTTGAAACGGTTCTGAATGATTACAGAGCATTGGCAGTTGAAGCACTGCGTCTGAAAGAGCAAATTCCTGCAGAATATCAGGATGCTTACTTTCAGTTGGTTTTATACCCGATTGATGCGTGCAGCAATTTGTATGAAATGTATTATGCGGTCGCCAAAAACAAGGAACTGGCAGCTAAAAAAGATGTTGAAGCTAATGTCTATGCCGATAAAGTTAAAGAATGCTTTGAAAGAAATGCTTACCTCGACAATCAATATAACAACGTCATTGCCGGTGGAAAATGGCAGCATATGATGGATCAAATGAAGATAGGCTACAAAGCCTGGTTTGATGGAAAAGTAAATATAATGCCTGAAGTTACACGTGTTTCTGAAGCTGATATTCCGAAAGAAAAAGTGTTTCAGGAGAAAAATGGTTACGTTTCCATAGAAGCGGAAAACTTTGCAAGAATAAATAATTCAGACCGCATCCATTGGGAAGTGATTCCGGATTTCGGAAAGACAAAATCCGGTGTGACGACCTTTCCACAAAATGCTTATCCGAAAGCTGATGAAAATCTTTATCTTGAATATGATATTAATTTTGAATCCAAAGGCGAGTTCGAAGTTCAGCTGTTATTAGCTCCAACTTTGAATTTCAATCATAATAAAGGATTGCGCTATGAAATTTCCTTTGATGGTGGAACTCCGCAAGTTGTCAATTTCAATGGTCATTACAGGGGCGAATTGGGAAGATGGCAGTCCGAGCATATTATAAAATCCGTTACAAAACATCAGATTTCTGAACCTGGGAAGCATACACTACGATTCAGAGTACTCGAACCGGGAATTGTTTTGGAAAAAATATTGATCAATACAGGAGGTTTACAACCTTCTTATCTGGGTGCACCCGAAAGTGAGATTCTTCACTGATAATTAGCAAATATTAATAAATCAACGTTTTGCCTATGAAACATTAATCTTATTTCTTCTAAGTTCTAAGTATCGTTTTTCAACAAAATAATGAACAGGAAAGCGCTCAAGGCTTTGTCGTATAACTTTATTTAAGATGGCTGCCTGAAGTATTTCAGGGTATTTTTCTTGACGGTTTTTAATCATAAACTGTCTTGAACGGGATTGTATTATCCATACTTTACTGAAAATTACAAATATTAAAACTAGAACATTATGAAAAAACTTATCAACCTTATTACAATTCATTGTATATGTCTGTTTTTTAGCTGTTTTTTGAACGGACAGCTTACCACAGTGAAAATCGATAAAAACATTTCTTACCAGAAAATAAAAGGATTCGGAGGATTTGTCTGCAGTCCGCAATTCGCTTACAATCATATGTCCACATCCGAAATTCAGACACTTTGGGGCACGGGAAGTGAAGGAGGATACAATATTATGAGACTGTATATTCCTGAAGACAGCAGCAACTGGAGCTCTGTGCTGCCAACGGCACAACTGGCAAAATCTATGGGACTGATCATTTTTGCAAGTCCGTGGACGATGCCTGCAGCCTGGAAAACCAATAACCACGTTAATGCTGTTTATACAGATACCAACGGAGTACAGCAAATCGGATATTTAAAGCCGGAAAACTATCAGGATTATGCATTGTATCTGAACAGTTTCGTTACTTATCTTCAGACGAATGGAGTAGAGCTGGATTATATTTCCATTCAGAACGAGCCGGATGAAATGGCTCAGTATCAGGGATGTATCTGGACTCCAACGCAGATTGCTACATTCGTAAGAGATTACGGACATTTGATCAACTGTAAGGTGATTGCACCGGAAAGTGTAGGTTTTACAGATAATTTTGCCAATGCAATGCTGAATACTGCTACAATGGCCAATTTTGAAGTCTACGGAGGACATCAGTACGGATTGATGCAATCGGCCTACAAGCAATTTCAAAATTACAATAAAGAAATTTGGCAGACAGAATATCTGATCAACTGGAACTCAGGCAGCCAGACTCCGCGTGATTTTAGCTGGAATCTCGATGCCTTCAATTTTGCTTCAAGCATCAACAATTCAATGCTTGGAAATATCAATGCCTGGATTCATTATGCTTCAAAACGTTACTACGCCTTGATGGGCGACGGAACATACGGTACGCCTGCAGGAGTTATGTCTAAAAGAGGTTATATTCTTTCACACTACGCAAAATACGTAACGGGAAAAACAAGAATTGACGCCAAATGGGACGATAAAACCGGAGCTTTACAGGGATCTTCGTATATTTCTTTGGATGGTAATCAGATTGTTTTGATGGTTATTAATTCTTCTTCCAGTATTTATAATCTTAAGGTAGATTTACCTTTTTACACGACATCTGGGACAAAAGTATTGACTAACGCTTCTTCTAACATGCTTACTACGCCGATTTCATTGAGTACTCCGACTTTCCGTCCGGGTGTTGAAATTGCTCCGTCGAGCGTAATGACTTTTGTATTCAATAAAAGTGGTGACCGACCGGTTTCTCTTATGACAGGCGGGAATATTCATTATAATAAAATTGAAACTCAATCGACGACCAATTCCGCTTTTGGAACAGCATTTAATATCAGTAATACAACCGTTACTTTCTCGAATCCAAGTCCTTTGATTAGTAATAATATGACCGCTTCCAACGGATATCTTCAGCTTAATGACAGATATAACAAGCTTATTTTACATGTTAACAGTTACACAACCGCCGGACAGAGCTATTCGGATAATACTACGTTGTATTATATCAACAGTCAGGGTGTTGCAAAATCTTACAATTATGGAAAAATCAGTTTTCCGGCAGGCGGAAATTTTGATATTACATTAGATATTTCAAGACAGGTTCTTACGGATGGATGTAAAGGGATTTTAGGACTCAGAAATTCAAACTATAGTTCTGTACTCACGCTGAACTTAGGCGATGTTTATTTTAATGTAGGAAATGAAATAGCTTCAAAGTTTGGAGGCACCTATTCTGACAGCGACAGCAATCTTATGGATGCGCTGGAAAACGGATATTACACCTCATTAGATTTCAGGACTACCTCAGGAATCACAGCTTCGAATAATTGGCAGCCTGTAAGCGTAAATAAAAACAGTATATTTTATGTGGATTCTAGTGTAAATTCGGCCAATAGCAATATAATTTCAGGAACAGCATGTTCTAATCTTGTTCTTTCAGATCTGGGCAAAGATTTTCAGGTTCCGTTCAATTTTAATGCAACATCGGCTTCTTACACCAGAGCTTTTAACGGCTATGAAACATTATTGTTGCCTTTTGAAGCCAACATTCCTTCAGGAGTGACTGTATATCTGATGTCGCCAGGTGCAGCAGCAATTTCAGGAACTCAGATTTCCAACGGAATAATTCCTGCCAATACTCCGGTTCTTGTAAATGCGACAGGAAATTTCACTTTTACAGGTACAGGAAATGTTTCTACGCCGAAAGCCATTACCGTCAATCAGATGAATGGAGTGTACCATACGATAAAAGTTCCGGCTAATAGCTATGTGTTGAAAACGGAAGGCGGAGTGACAGGATTTTATAAGGTTGTTGCAGGAAGCGAACCGATGATTAATCCGTTCAGAGCTTATCTTACGGAGGAAAATACGTATTCAGCAAATGTTCTTCCTTTGAATTTTTCTGTATTGGCTGCACGAGATAGCAATCTGCAGAAAGATGAGGTAAAAGTTTATCCGAACCCTGCAAAAACGGAAATTTTTGTTGAATTAAAGGTTTCTGATGCTACGGCTGAAATTTATGATGCAAGAGGTGGCCTGGTGAAATCAGGATTAAAAATGACTGCCGGGAAAAATCGTATCGGACTCAGCGAACTTTCTACAGGACCCTATTTTATTGAAATTTCATCAAAAAATCAAAGGATATCTTCCCAGAAATTTATTAAACAATAAAAAGAATTTCAATTAAATTATTTAAAGTCATCGCTATCTTATTGGTTTCGATGACTTTAATTTTTTAATAAAGTAGTGAAATAAATTCTTAAAATTAATAAGTGTTATTTTTACAGTTATATAAAATAGAATCTTATCTTTGTTTTTCTTATAAAATAATCAATCATATATTGTAATGATTAAAAATTATTAACCTTAAAATGTTTTGTTTTAGTCAAATGAAAAAGCTTCTTTTAAATATATCAGTCTTCATCTGTGCAATTTCTTCCGCACAGAATTTCAAATATCCTTTCCAGAATCCCAAGCTTCCGGTTGAGCAGAGAATCGAAAATCTTCTAGGATTATTGACGGTGGATGAAAAAATCGGAATGATGATGGATAATTCCAAAGCGGTTCCGAGATTGGATATTCCCGGTTACGG
>CBFGVN010000218.1:0-5887 GCA_965651845.1 uncultured Chryseobacterium sp.
GGTAATTTAAAGTATCTATAGGATCTTCCGTTGTGCACAGAGATTCTACGTTCATCATTTTTAATAAACCTATTGTTGATTTTTCAGGCGTCTGAAGTTGAGCAGTGATGTTTTCGTAAATTTCAGAAGCATTGTTTGCATTTAATAATTCATCAATTCCGAAATATCTTTTTAATTCCAAATGTGTCCAGTGATACAAAGGATTTCTCAATGTATATGGGACTGTTTTTGCCCAAGCCTCAAATTTTTCTTTATCTGAAGCATCTCCCGTAATGAATTTTTCGTTCACCCCCATTGTACGCATCGCTCTCCATTTGTAATTGTCGCCCGCAATCCAAACCTTTGAGATATTTTCGAAAACCGTGTCTTCTGCAATATCTTTAGGAATCAAGTGATTATGATAATCAATGATGGGCTGCTTTTCTGCGTAATTAAAATATAATTCTTCAGCGTATTTATTTTGTAGTAAAAATTGATCTGTAATAAAAGGTTTCATTCTAGTCTAATTCTGTTGTTATTCATTAGCAGGTTTTCCGATGGTTGCGAGAATTCCTCCATCAACGTAAATAATCTGTCCGTTGATGAATCTGCTTGCATCCGAAGCTAAGAAAATAGCCGTTCCTGCAAGGTCTTCAGGATTTCCCCATCTTCCTTCCGGGGTTCTGCTGCTGATGACTTGATTAAAAGGATGCCCGTCCACTCTAATTGGTTCTGTCTGGGAAGTTGCAAAATATCCAGGCCCGATACCGTTCACCTGAATATTGTGTTTTGCCCATTCCGTCGCCAGATTTTTGGTAAGCATTTTCAGACCGCCTTTTGCAGAAGCATATGCAACCACATTATCCCGGCCCAGCTCACTCATCATTGATTTTCTTTTGATCATATATTTTCCAACTAATTTGGACATGATAAAAGGCCCTGTAAGATCTACATCAATTACTTTTCTAAAGTCTTTTACTTCCATATCAATTGCCGGAATACGTTTGATGATTCCTGCGTTGTTGACAAGGATGTCTATTTTTCCATGGGTAGCTTCCATTAAGGCTACTTTCTGAGCAGCTTCCAACTCGTCTGTTACGTCAAAAATATATCCGGTTGCTTTGTATCCTTTAGAATGATAATAATTTAAAGCTTCCTCTAATTTCGACGGCGTTGTACTTGTGATCGCCAGTTCGGCACCTGCTGCGGCAAGACCTTCTGCCATTGCCATTCCTAATCCGTGAGTACCGCCTGTAACGACTGCTACTTTGCCGGATAAATCAAATAAATTCATTGGAAAAATTACTTTAGTTCGTTTGTTTTGATCCCGTCCATATCGCCGTAGTCCATGTTTTCTCCGGCCATACCCCAGATAAAAGTATAATTTGACGTTCCTACTCCTGAATGGATCGACCATTCCGGAGACAATACCGCTTGTCTGTTGGTCATAAAAATATGACGCGTTTCATGAGGCTGCCCCATAAAATGACTTACTGCCTGCCCTTCTTCCAGATCAAAATAGAAATAGGCTTCCATTCTTCTGGTGTGAGTATGTGCAGGCATTGTATTCCAAACACTTCCGGGCTGAAGCTCTGTCATTCCCATTTGTAATTGACAGGTTTCAAGAACAGAATTTACAATCAGTTTGTTGATGGTACGTCTGTTGGCGTATTTTTCTTCACCTAATTCTACAATTTCGGCTTCTTTTTTTGTGATTTTCTTAGTTGGATAACTATGATGCGCCGGAGCCGAGTTGATGTAAAAATACGGTTGTGTATCACCAGTTTTTTCAAAAACTATTTCTTTTGCACCTTTTCCGATGTATAAAGCTTCTTTGTTTTCAAGCTCGTATACTTCGCCATCTACCGTTACTTTTCCTGCACCTCCGACGTTGATGATTCCCAGCTCTCTCCTGTCCAGAAAATGCTGAGCTTTCAGATCGTCTGTCGGCTCCAGTTTCAAAGCCTGTGTTGAAGGCATAATACCTCCTACAATAAGCCTGTCGTACATAGAATAGACTAATTTTACATTATCTTCATTAAATAAATCATGGATTAGAAACTCCCTCCTAAGATCTTCAGTGGTATACTTTTTTACATCTTCGGGATGATGGGCGTAACGAAATTCTGATTGTGACATACTACTTTATACTTTTTCTTGTTGTGGTTTTATCAAAACCTGTTAAATATTGCGTAATCGATTGCATAAAATTACACTAAAATTTTGTAGAAATACTTCTGGTATAAATATATAATTATTCTTTAATTTGATAATAAAAAAATAATTTTAATTTACAAAAAACTGACTTACAAATAAATAAGTTAAAAATAATAATAAAACAGATTAAATTTTAAAGAAAATTTATTATAAAATTTAACCAAAAATTAACCTCGTCTTATCATTTAAAATAAAATTATACCAAAATAAAAGAGTAAAAATACGGAATATAAAATTGATAAGAATAGTCCTATTTTCATTCATATATCATAGATAATAAGTTTAAATCTTATCAACTTGAAAAATCATGAAACATTTCAAGTTAAAAAAATGACAAAAATCAGGAATAATGTGAAAATTTTGTTTCTAAGTATCAATTTTGGGAATTCTTTTAACTGAAAATTTGACCGAATTTAACCAAATTTTAAGTTTTTAAATCTTAAATAAAGAGAAAAATTCACTTTTTTTAAAGCTTATTACAAAACAATTAAACTATTTATTTACAATAACTTAAACTAAAAAATACTCTATAAATTTTAATAACTTAAATAATCAAATTAATAAAAAAATAACTTTTTCTTCTGTACGTATTAAAAAATAATATTAGTTTAGAAGGCGGGATTTTTTTATGAAAAACAACGCAATCGATTGCACTTATGAAATGCGTAAAGATCTTTAAAAATATTTACTACTGAAATCCCCATAGAATTTTGTAAAATTCACAAAACCAAAGATTGAAAAAACTTCCGGCCCAAAATTAAAACTTTAAGATACAAAATGGATGAAAAGTACAATCAAAAGGTGTCATTGATTTGAATGGGAGATTAAAATAAATTAATCCAAAAGTTTCCAATGTCAACGGAAGGAATTTAAATAAAAATTACGATAATATTGAAATATGATATTATTAAAAACATAACCGAAAAACGACATTCATAACCATGAAAAATTATTTGTTAAAATCGGTTCTTTAATAAAAAGTATTTATGAAATTCAGTTGGTTAAAATTAGTCTTTGCAGCAGCATTGATCAGTTCAAATTTTTCAGCGCAAACTGCTGTTATTGAAAAAATTAAAAAAAATCCAAAAGCCCCTTTTTCGTATGCCGAGCTTTCTGTGAAAGAAGGCGGCAAATGGGAAGGCAACAAATACGTTGGCGGAACTTTCAAAAATGTGCAGGAACTTACCCTTCCTTCCGAACATACCGACCATTCTTATGATATCAGATATGAAGGTATCGGTCTGGAAAACAACCAGATCGGCTACAGATTATACCTTGACTGGAGAAATGCAACGGATATTTTCGGTAAAAAAGTAAACACCCTGGTTTTACCCGAAGTCGGACAAGACGGCTTCGAATCTTATCATCACGATGCACCGTGGGGACAGGATATTTTAAATTCCGGACGTACAATCGGCATCGGCTCTTACGGCAGATATGATGAGCAGAATGATTTTGTTGAAACTTTTAAAATCGTAAAAAATACCGACGTAAAAATAGTCAATGAAAAAGACCAATCTTACGCAACCATCAATTATAAAGGCTGGAAAACCTGGGGAGATGCGGTAGATTTACAATCCAGACTGACGATTTTCAATAAAGACCGTTTTGTAAAAGTTGATTTGAATGTAAACACTGCCTTTTCCGGATTATGCACAGGAATTGTTGCTATTAAAAATATTCCGTTAAAACAAGGGATCAGTAAAAATAAAAAGTGGGGATATATTGCCACTTACGGACAGCAGACTTTAGCCAAAAAAGAAGATAATCTGGGAATGGCAGTCTTCTACCCTCTTGAAAGTTTTGATAAATATGCAAAAACAAAATCCACTCACACTGTAGTTTTTAAGAAAACGAAGAGTGTTTCCTATTACTTTTTAGGAGCGTGGTCTCAGGAACCAAACGGTCTGACAACTGAAGAAGCTTTCTACCAGGACCTGGATAAAAAACTGGAGATGTTAGATAAAAATAATCAACTTTAAAGTTTAAAATCATGAATTTCATTAACAACAATATAAAAGCATACACTTTTGCAATTTTAGGCTCAGGAATGTTTCTGGCATGTGCTCAAACCAAATCTGCAGCAACTTCAAAACCCGCAACCGAAATTTCAAAATCCGGAAAAATAGTTCCCGTTAATCTGAAATGGTCAGAAAGAATGATGCTTTCTGAGATGCATCGCTTCCCGGAATCCTGGATGCTTGACTTTAGCAAAAGCCCGAAATGGACGTATCCTTCAGCAATCGTTTTAGACGGTGCCGAAAAACTATACGAAAAAACCGGTAAGAAAGAATACTACGATTACGTCAGCAGTTTTGGCGAAAAATTAATCCAAGAAGACGGCTCTATTCTTACCTATGAACTCGATAAATACAATATCGACCTTCTGAACAGCGGAAATGTACTTCTTTACCTTTATGAAAAAGAGAAAAAAGAAAAATATGTAAAAGCCTTGAAAATGCTCCGTTCACAGATCGACGGACAGCCGAGAACATCAGAAGGCGGTTTCTGGCATAAGAAAATCTATCCTTATCAGATGTGGCTGGATGGTTTGTACATGGGACAGCCGTTCTATGCACATTACACCAAAGATTTTGCAACAGGTGAAGAAGCTACAAAAGCCTATAATGATATTATTTTACAGTTTGATTTGATTCAAAAACATTTGGTAGACAAAAAAACAGGTTTACTGTATCACGCTTGGGATGAAAGTAAGGAACAAGCCTGGGCAAATAAAGAGACCGGTGTTTCCCCCAATTTCTGGGGAAGAGCAATGGGCTGGTACGGAATGGCAATGGTAGATGTATTGGATTATTTACCGAAAGATCATCCGGGAAGGGCAAAATTAATTTCTTACTTAAAATCATACACCGATGCCATCATCAAAGTTCAGGATAAAGAAAACGGACTTTGGTATCAGGTTCTGGACAAAGCCGGACAAAAGGGAAATTACACGGAAGCTACGGCATCATCCATGTTTGTTTATACAATCATCAAGTCGGTAAACAACGGTTATCTTCCAAAATCTTATAAATCTTATGCTAAAAAAGGCTACGACGGAATCATCAAAAACTTAATTACAGTGGATGAAAACGGAGTGGTGAATTTAAATAAATGCTGTGCGGTAGCCGGTTTGGGAGGAAAACCTTACAGAGATGGCTCTTATGAATATTACGTAAATGAGGAAATCCGTTCCAATGATGCAAAAGGAACTGGCCCGTTCATTTTGGCAAGTATAGAGTTTGAAAAATAAATGATTATAGTAGCTCATTAAACGTCCTTGCCTTAATTATAATTGATTTATTAGAATCGGCGAAATTTCGTTTACGAATTTGAAAACCAACAGCATTATTTGAATAAAAAATCTTTACGTTAAAAATTTAAAACAGATTAAAAATCTGATTTATGAAGACGAAAAATATTTTAAATATAATATCAATCACCGCTTTTTCCATAGCATCCAATTTTTTGAACGCACAGGAAAAAAACTACGTTTCAGAAGTCTGGACTGCCGATCAGGGAAAGAATTATAGAAATCCGATCCTTTATGCAGATTATTCTGATCCGGACGCGATTCGTGTGGGTGAAGATTATTATATGACGGCTTCAAGTTTCAATGAAGCTCCTGGATTGCCGATTCTGCATTCAAAAGATATGGTCAACTGGAAATTGGTGAATTATGCCGTTCAGG
>CBFGVN010000219.1:0-5871 GCA_965651845.1 uncultured Chryseobacterium sp.
AAACTAACATATAAAATCTAATATCTAAAATCTAATAAAATGAGCAAATATACTGAAGACGATCTAAGAGTCGATCTAGAAAATAAAAAATATGAATTTGGCTGGGAAACGAAAATCGACTACGAAGATTTCCCGACAGGTTTAAATGAAGACATCGTCCGAGCAATTTCCGCTAAAAAAGAGGAACCTGAATGGATGACAGAGTGGCGTTTGGAATCTTTCAGAATCTGGTTGAAAATGGTAGAGCCGGAATGGGCAAACATCAAATACGAAAAGCCGGATTTCCAGGCGATTAAATATTATGCAGCTCCAAAAGTAAAACCTGAGCTGGCTAGTCTTGACGAAGTTGACCCGGAGTTAATCAAAACTTTTGAGAAACTGGGAATCAATATCGAAGAGCAGAAAAGACTTTCTGGAGTAGCCGTAGATATCGTGATGGACTCAGTTTCTGTGAAAACAACTTTCCAGGAAACATTGATGGAAAAAGGAATTATCTTCTGCTCCATCTCCGAGGCTATTAAAAACCATCCTGATTTGGTGAGAAAATATCTTGGAAAAGTAGTTCCGAGAGGAGATAATTTTTATTCCGCTTTAAATTCCGCAGTATTTTCTGACGGAAGTTTCTGCTATATCCCGAAAGGCGTAAGATGTCCGATGGAATTATCAACATATTTCCGTATCAATCAGGCAGGAACAGGCCAGTTTGAAAGAACGCTTGTGATTGCAGATGAGGGAAGTTATGTTTCTTATCTTGAAGGTTGTACAGCACCATCGAGAGATGAAAACCAGCTTCACGCAGCAGTTGTTGAGCTTATCGCTTTAGATAATGCCGAAATTAAATATTCAACTGTTCAGAACTGGTATCCTGGTAATGAAGAAGGAAAAGGTGGAGTTTTCAATTTCGTGACAAAAAGAGGTCTTTGCGAAAAGAATGCAAAAATCTGGTTTACACAGGTTGAAACAGGTTCTGCCGTAACTTGGAAATATCCATCTTGTATCTTAAAAGGTGACAATTCAATCGGTGAGTTTTACTCTATTGCCGTAACCAATAATCACCAATATGCTGATACAGGAACAAAAATGATCCACATCGGGAAAAATACGAAGTCAACGATTATTTCTAAAGGTATTTCCGCAGGAAAATCTCAGAATTCGTACAGAGGTTTGGTAAAAGTAATGCCGACAGCAAAAGGAGCGAGAAACTTCTCTCAGTGCGATTCTTTGTTGATGGGTAATGAATGTGGAGCACACACTTTCCCTTATATCGAGATCAAAGATCCATCTGCACAATTGGAACACGAAGCAACGACTTCCAAAATCGGGGAAGACCAGATTTTCTACTGCAACCAGAGAGGTATCGATACGGAAAGAGCAATCGCTTTGATCGTAAATGGTTTCAGCAAGGAAGTTTTAAATAAATTACCAATGGAATTTGCCATTGAAGCTCAGAAATTGCTTGAGATTTCTTTGGAAGGTTCTGTTGGGTAAATCTTATTTTATCGCAAAGTAAAACTAAGTTTTTTTCAGTCGCTCACTATTTTATTTTAAGATAAACAAAGGCGCTAACGCTTAGGAAAGTAATACAAGTTTTTAAATTGAGTTCCTACAATTAATCTTGTGTATCTTTGCGAAAAATTATACAAATGAGCGAAAATGAAATTTCAAAGATTGTCTTTGAAAGTGGATTAGAAATTCACAGAAAATTAGGAACAGGTTTGTATGAAAGCATTTATGAAGAATGTTTATTCTACAAATTGAAAAAGGCTGGGATTAAAGTGGAAAGGCAAAAATCTCTTTCTATTCAATACGAAGAACTGTTACTTGAAAATGCTTTTAAAATGGATTTATTGATCGAGAACAAAGTTGTCTTGGAAATAAAATCTGTTGAGAATTTAACCAATTTTCATGCTGCACAATTAAAAAATTATTTAAGACTTGGAGATTATAAGTTAGGCATGCTTATCAATTTCAATTCTCAACTGTTTAAAAATGGTGTAATGAGAATCGCAAATGGTCTTGATTAATTTTAGATATAAATTTAATTAAAGAAATAGTATTTCATTGATAAGCGTTAGCGCCTTTGTTTATCTTAAGAAGCAAAGGAGATTAAAGAAAATCTTAGTCTAACCTTGCGATAAACTAAATTATATGTTAGAGATAAAAAACTTGCACGCCCAAATTGAAGACGGCGCAGAAATTTTAAAAGGTATCAATCTTGAAATAAAACCGGGTGAAGTTCACGCGATTATGGGACCGAACGGAGCCGGTAAATCTACTCTTTCTTCTGTAATCGCAGGAAAAGAAGACTACGAAGTTACAGACGGAGAAATTATTTTTGATGGCGAAAACATCATCGAAGATGCTCCTGAAGAAAGAGCTCACAAAGGAATTTTCCTGTCTTTCCAGTATCCGGTAGAGATTCCGGGGGTTTCTGTAACGAATTTCATCAAAGCTGCGATGAATGAAAACAGAAAAGCCAACGGATTGGGGGAAATGCCTGCAAAGGAAATGCTTGCGATGATTCGCGATAAATCTGAAAAATTAGGCATTAAAAAAGATTTCCTTTCAAGATCATTAAACGAAGGTTTTTCGGGAGGTGAAAAGAAAAGAAATGAGATCTTCCAGATGATGATGCTTAACCCGAAACTGGCTATTCTTGATGAAACAGATTCAGGATTGGACATCGACGCATTGAGAATCGTTGCAGATGGGGTAAATGCATTTAAAAATGAAGGAAATGCAGTTCTTTTGATTACGCATTATCAAAGATTGCTTAATTATATTCAACCTGATTTTGTTCACGTTCTAGCAAATGGAAAAATCATCAAAACCGGTGACAAATCTCTTGCTTTGGAACTGGAAGAAAAAGGGTACGACTGGCTTTTAAATTAATTAAAAGATTAAGAAATTTAGAGATTATTCATCTCTTTGTTTAACAATTTCAGCCAAATAAAAAAAGAAAAAATGGTGCAAACCACAGATATACCAGTAATGGCATTAAAAGAACAAATTACAGAAAATCATGGTGAATTTTTGGAGAGTCTTCGTCACAGGTTTTTGGATGAAGATAGAAAGGCGGCTCTTCAAAGATTTGAAAACATTGGTTTTCCGACAAAAAAAGACGAAGAATATAAATATACCAACTTAAAGGAGATTACTGAAAAAGCATACAACTTTTTCCCGAAAGAAAATCACAATATCACCAAAGAGCAATTGGATCAGCTGCATTTGGGGGAAGAAAATTTTGACTGGATCACTTTCGTAAATGGTAAGCTTCATAAAGAATTATCAAAAGTTTCGATCGAAAATGTTGAGTTTCTTTCATTTAATTATGCTTTAGATGATGAAAAGCATAAAGATGTTTTTGAGAAATATTTTAATACAATCGCTTCAAAAGATTCTGCTTTCACGAATTTAAACCAGGCTTACTGCAAGTATGGTTTCTTCTTGAAAGTCCCTAAAAATGTGGTTATTGAAAGACCTATCCACGTTTTCTACATTTCTCAGAATCAGGAAGAAAATACTTTCTACAACACAAGAAATTTATTGATTGTAGAGGAAGGAGCAAAAGTAGAAATCATTGAAAGCCATCATAATTTTGATAGTACTTATGTGTTGACAAATTCTGTGACGGAGATTTTCACGTATCCAAATGCAAAAGCAGACTGGCATAAATTACAAAACGATAACGATACATCTTATCTAATCGACAATACTTTCGCAAGACAGGAAAAAGACAGTTTAACCACTGTAAATACATTCTCTTTCGGAGGTAAATTGGTAAGAAATAATCTTGATTTTATTCATAATGGCTCGAATATCAATTCATTCATGAACGGGATCACGATTATCGGGAAAGATCAGTTGGTAGATCATCACACGGCGGTTCATCACAACTTCCCGAACTGTGAGAGCTATCAGAACTACAAAGGTATTTTTGACGGAAAAGCTCATGGGGTTTTCAACGGAAAAGTTTTTGTAGATAAAATTGCTCAGAAAACAAATGCATATCAGCAAAATAATAACGTTTTATTAAGCGAAGGCGCAACCATTGATACAAAGCCTCAGTTGGAGATTTTTGCTGACGATGTGAAGTGTTCTCACGGTTGTACGGTGGGTCAGCTGAATGAAGACGCATTGTTTTATTTAAGAGCAAGAGGTATCTCTAAAAAAGAAGCTCAGGCGCTATTGTTATATGCTTTCGCAAACGATGCAATGCAAAATATTGATATTGAGCCTTTAAAAGAAAAAATTTCAAAGCTTTTAGCTGAGAAACTGGAAGTTGATATAGAGTTTTAACAATATATAATTGATAAATAATAAGCACTCCAATTGGGGTGCTTTTGTTTTTTTAAGTTTGGGCTAAAGCCATTCCTTATCTATTAAGAAAAGCGGGCTAAAGCCCTCTCTTATTGATTTTTATAATGTTTATATCATTGAATAAATCATTTTTTAATCCACCACTGGCTATCTTTTCTGTCTGATCTTTTCACGCCATTATCCAATGTATAGGCAAAACCGACTCCCAATGTCTGTTTCAGCTGTGTTTTTTTGATCTGATTGTGGTCGTACAATATATCAACCGTAATATTCGAAGAAATAAATTTATTAACCTTTAAATTCAAAACAGCTCCGTAAGCCAAGACCAGCCTTTCAGGATGATCCAGATAATTTGAAAAGACAGAAGCTGTATTGGTAAGATTCACATTATCCATGATCTTAATTTTATACAAGGCCGTTCCCAAGAAACCAAATTGCAAAAGAGAAGAATCCCCGTCTGCCTTTAAACCATAAGTTCCCGCCGTCTGGAGATCTTTATCCAGCACGAAAGTCCATCTGGCGTTGGTAGGGCGTAATGTGACATTAATATTATCATCCGGCCTGTATGTGATCCCCATACCGACATTCACATAGCCTGGAGCCATAAAATTGGAAATCTTCTTTGCTGCCGGGTTATTTCCATCCTCATATCCTGTGGTAAATTGTGATTGAAATCCTGCCCCTACAGACATATACCAGTTTTTTGAAACTTTTCTTCCGTAATTTGTAGAAACATTAATTACGTCCTGAGTTTTTCTTACACCGAGACCTTTCGTATCATTTTGCCCGTAATTTAAAAGAATGATATTTTCCCACAGATCTTTGTCTTTTTCGTAGGTAATGTTATAATCCACTCCTGCAAGCCAGCCTACGTTGTTGGCTCCACCCCCTACCCAATTGGAGAAAGCTGCCTGATTAATTAGTAACGAATTTTTTCCTAAAACCGACCAATATTTTACGGTGTCTACAACTGCAGAATCTTTCTTAATTTCTTCTTGCGCGTGTGCAAAAATTCCAATAGAAATGGAAAGAACCAATAAAGACTTCTTCATTATTCCAAAATTTTTCATTTACAAAATTCTTTACGAAAATATTAAATATAATTTTTGTTCGTGCAAGACCTTGCCTGCGATGAATATTCTCAACAAAGTGTTTTGAAGCGTTAACCTACTAAAACCAAGCCACTTTCAAGATTTCAATGACAAAATTTGATGTTTAAAAATTAAAGCTGATGAAAATCATTACTTTTTGTCTCAAATAAAATTAATACCATGCAATTCATCGCCAATTTTTCCGAAATTTATCATTGGCTTTTCATTTGACATAAATTCTTCATGTTTAAAAATAATGTAATTTCCAAAAGAGCAATTATATACCCTTTGCTGATGCTTGCAGCAATGTGGCTGGGCTATTTCTTACAGTTACACGGCTTTTTTGAAAGTTGCTTCGGAGCCATCATTCCATTATTGCCGGAAGGTCTGCTGGGAATCATCACATCTCCTCTTTTACACGGAAATTTAGACCATATTGTAGGAAACTCTATTCCGATGG
>CBFGVN010000220.1:0-5832 GCA_965651845.1 uncultured Chryseobacterium sp.
TTTGAAGGAAGCTATCAAACCGGCACTGGCCATCGAATTTTTCCATAATTTCACCCTGATCCATGACGATATTATGGATGAAGCACCTTTGAGAAGAAATAAGCCTACAATCCATACTCTACACGGTATCAATGTAGGAATTCTTTCAGGAGACGGGCTTATGTTGAAAGCCTACAAATTTTTCGAGGATCTGGAGCCTGAAATTTTCAAGGCGTGTATCAGGATTTTTACGCATACAGGTCTGCTTTTATGTGAAGGTCAGCAGTATGACATCAATTTTGAAACCCAGGAAAACGTAACTTTTGATGATTATATCAGAATGATTACTTATAAAACAGGAGTTTTGAGTGCTTCTTCATTCGAAATCGGAGCATTGATTGCCAAGGCAAATTTCAAGGATGCAAAGTCCATTTTCAACTTCGGAAAACATATCGGAATTGCTTTCCAGATTATGGATGATTACCTGGATGTATTTGGAGATCAGGCACAATTCGGGAAAAAGCATGCCGGAGATATTTACGAAAATAAAAAGACGGTTCTTTATCTTATGGCCAAAGAGCACGCGACGGAAGAGGAAAGAAAAGAGCTTGATTACTGGTATTCTAAAAAGACCGACAATATCGATAAGGTTTA
This sequence comes from uncultured Chryseobacterium sp., assembly GCA_965651845.1. Classification (GTDB taxonomy): domain Bacteria; phylum Bacteroidota; class Bacteroidia; order Flavobacteriales; family Weeksellaceae; genus Chryseobacterium. The sequence goes on from CBFGVN010000220.1 coordinate 634, forward strand.
TGGCGTAGAAAAGATTTTCAGAAGAACAAAAGTGGACGAAAAAGCGTTGAGATTAATTGAAAAACACAACGAAATCGGCCAAAGTTATCTGCAAAAAATCGATATTCCGGAGGAAAAGAAAAAACCATTTGCAGAACTGGCAAATTATTTATTGAGAAGAGAAAGCTAAAATAGGTAGTAGATTTTAGGTAGCAGGTAGCAGTTTTACCTGCAACTTTCTAGCTGCAACTCATACTATACTATGAAATTCAGAACTGAAGTTGAAATTAAAGAATCGAAGAAGAAAATTGAAGTTGAAGATAAAATATTTTCAATAGGTTCATGCTTCGCCTCTGAGATGTCAGATCTGTTTTATCAGGGGCAGCTGCAGACGGTGAATAATCCTTTTGGAACAATTTTTAATCCTTTTTCGATTAATAATTCCATTAAAAAGCTTCATGATTCCGAGTTTTATAAAGAAGAAGATCTGATTACCTTTAATGATGAATTTATTTCGCTGGATCACCACACAAGTTTTGATACGCGGTACATTCATCAGACATTAAATAAAATTAATACTAACATTGTTGAAGGGAATCATTTTCTTCAGGAAACGAATTGGATGATTGTAACATACGGAACTTCATTTATTTATGAATTTATTCCCAAACAAAAACTGGTAGCCAATTGTCACAAAATTCCACAGAAATTCTTTGAGAAGAGATTGTTGTCGCAACAGGAACTGACGGATTCTATCTATGATACGATTCTAAACCTAAAAGATATTTGTAAAGATGATGTACAGATTTTGTTTACGGTTTCGCCAGTTCGCCATACAAAGGATGGAATGGTTGAAAATCAATTAAGTAAGTCAAAATTGATCACGGCGATTCATGACATTATCCCACAATTTGAAAACTGTCATTACCTTCCGGTTTATGAGATTCTGATGGATGATCTGCGGGATTACCGCTTTTATAAAGAAGATATGATTCATCCTAATAATCAGGCAGTTAATTATATTTTTGATACATTTGGGAATGCTTACTTTTCTGAGGAAACGAAAGATTTTATTAAAGAAAATTTTAAAATTAATAAAGCTTTAGCCCATAGATCCGACGACGAAAAAGATCCTAAATATATTGAGTTTAAGGAAAAATTAAACCAAAGGATTGAAGCTCAGCGACAAAAAGTAAAACATAAAATCTTCTCAGATGATTGATTTTACCACCATCGATTATTTGAGGAACGGAAACGAAAGGCAGCAAAGAGCTTATGAAGTTCTTACAAGACAACGAATTTTCGAAAAATTAAAATATTATTTCCCAATTTTAGCAGGAACTATTCCGATTGGGATTGATATCGAGGGAAGTGATCTGGATATTATCTGTGAGGTTGATCTCAAGTTTGAAACAGACTTTTTGGATGATTTAATATTTAGTAAATTTATTCCTCACGATGTAGAAGTTAAGCTTGAATATCCAGTTTTAAATGGTGAAAAATGTATTACATTAAATTTTATGTTGGAAGAGTTTCCCGTCGAAATTTTCGGACAAAATAAGCCGTCAATCCAACAAAACGCTTACCGTCACATGATCTCCGAATACAGGATATTGCAGGAAAAAGGAGAAGGTTTTAAACAGAAAATAATAGAATTAAAGAAAAAAGGCATTAAAACAGAACCCGCATTCGGAATATTACTAAACCTGGAAAATCCGTATGAAGATCTGTTAAAATTTTAAAAGAAATGATCGATACACATACACATTTATACGCAGAAGAATTTGATGAAGACAGAAAAGAAATGATTCAAAGGGCCGTAAATAAGGGAGTTACAGAATTTTATCTTCCTGCCATCGACTCAGAATCGCATGGGAAAATGCTGCAGCTGGAAGCTGAATATCCGAATCAGATTTTCTCTATGATGGGTCTTCACCCTTGTTATGTAAAGCCTGAAACATGGGAAAAAGAACTGGAAATCGTAAAAAATTACCTTAATGAGAGGACTTTTCCGGCTATCGGAGAAATCGGAATTGATTTATATTGGGACAAAACGACTTTAGATATTCAGGTGAAAGCTTTCGAACAGCAGATTGATTGGGCGATTGAGAAAGATTTACCGATCGTCATTCATACAAGGGAAAGTTTTGATGAAACTTTTGAAGTATTGGAAAGGAAAAAACATCCGAAACTTCGTGGGATTTTCCACTGCTTTTCAGGAAATCTGGAGCAGGCAAAACATGCGATTGATCTCAATTTTATCTTAGGAATCGGTGGAGTGGTAACCTTCAAAAACGGTAAAATAGATCAGTTTCTGCATGAAATTCCTCTTGAAAAAATTGTCCTGGAAACGGATTCCCCATATCTGGCTCCGGTTCCACACCGCGGAAAGAGAAATGAAAGTTCGTACCTTGATCTGGTTGCAGGAAAGCTGGTGAATATTTATGGTAAAGATTTTTCGGAAATTGATAGGATTACTACTGAGAATGCCAAGAAATTATTTAAATATTAATATCATCAATAGAAACGGACTTTAGTCGTTTTAAAAATAAAAAAAATCGAATTGGCTTTAGCCAAAACCTAAAAAAAGCCTTCTATATTGGAAGGCTTTCATGTTTATTTTTTTCTCGTAAAATTCTTATTTTTCGGCTTTTTAAAACCAACCGCCGGAGTCGATGCACCAGGTTTTCTCTTATTTTTCTGAGGTCTGGGAGTATTCGATGATGGTGTTCTGCCACTGCCTGCAGCCATAGGTTTGTTATTCGAATCTCTTTTCTGGGCAACCAGATCATCAGTGTGAAACGGGTGATTTTTTACCACAGGAATTTTCATCCCGATCAGTTTTTCGGTGTTTTTCAGATTCAATAAATCAAGTCCGTCAACAAATGAGATGGAAGTTCCTTCCGCACCGGCTCTTCCTGTTCTTCCGATCCTGTGAACATATGTCTCGGAAACATCCGAAAGCTCGAAATTGATTACATATTTCAGCTCGTCGATATCTATTCCCCTCGCTGCAATGTCTGTGGCAACGAGAATCCTTGTTTTCCCGGATTTAAAATTATTAAGGGCATTCTGTCTCGCATTTTGCGATTTGTCCCCGTGAATGGCTTCTGTAGAAATATTGCTTTTCTGAAGTTTTTGGGCAATTTTATTGGCTCCATGCTTCGTTCTGGAAAAGACCAAAACAGAATCTGAAATATCATTTTTAAGGATATGAACAAGCAGATTTATTTTATTTTCCCTTTCCACCATATAAACAGATTGTTTAATGGTTTCCGCGGTCGAAGAAACAGGAGTTACTTCCACTTTTACAGGATTGTTCAGAATAGAATCTGCCAGTTTCTGGATCTCTGCAGGCATCGTAGCTGAGAAAAATAAGGTCTGTCTTTTTTGAGGTAAAAGTTTGATAATTCTTTTTACATCATGTACAAAACCCATGTCTAGCATTCTGTCTGCTTCATCAAGGACAAAAATTTCAAGGTTTTTAAGACTGATAATTCCCTGAGAAATAAAGTCTAGCAATCTTCCGGGAGTTGCCACCAGAATGTCAATCCCTTTTTTCAGGGCAGCTTCCTGGTTTCCTTGTTTCACCCCTCCGAAAATCACCAGATGTTTTAAAGGCAGATATTTTCCGTAAGCTTTAATATTTTCTTCAATTTGTATCGCCAATTCTCTCGTCGGCGTTAGAATTAAAGCCTTAATATTATTATTTGGAGTTCTATTTTTAGTAAGATTCTGTAAAATGGGAATAGCAAAAGCGGCCGTTTTTCCTGTTCCTGTCTGTGCGCATCCTAAAAAATCTTTACCTTTCAAGATCTCAGGAATCGATTTTTCCTGAATAGGAGTAGGATTTACGTATCCTTGCTCATGAATTGCTTTCGCAATAGGTTCTATTAATTGTAGGTCTGTAAAATTCAAATGAATTGTTTTTAATTAAAATAAAAATTCCTTCAAAAAAAGAAGGAATTATATTTTGCAAAGGTAGTTTAATTATTTTAAAGTGAATTATTTCACTTTTGTCCATTGTTGGTTTTTTCTTAAATCTTCGAAAAACTTATACACTTCAGCTAATTTTTCACTTCCGTGCTTTCCATAATCTTCAACGTGTTTTGAAGTTCCGTCGGCGAAATTAATTCTTAAATGTGAAGACGGAAGGTCTGTAACGTTTCTTTCTCCGTATTTATCATTTAAATTTTTCACATCTAGCCCGTCTAATAAAGCAACGAGTTTATTGTAATCTTCTTCTTTGATGGTTCCTTTAAATGTCCCTTCACGAGGTTTAGAAAATTCGTCTTTTGAAGGTTTATCATTAAAATTAAAATGCTCTGCTTCGAAAACAGCCGTTCTGTCCGCATTGATGGTCATTTTAAAAACAGGACAAAATCCAAAACAAGGTGTTGCTTCATATTCAATTTTAGAATATTTTGAAGTTGCTTTCTGAGAAGTGCATGAAAAAAATAATATAAATGCACAAAGACTAAGTAAATATTTCATAGTTTAAATTTGGATTGGGTTCTTTCAATAATTGTTCCAAAAGATATTTTTAAATGAAAATTAATGTTAAGTTTATAAAATACTTTTAAGTAAGATTTATTAAGTTGAATAAAAAAAAGTACACCCGAAAATGTACTTTACTATGCTTTATAAATTGTTTAATTTTTATCCGTGAAGTTGTTTCCAGATCGCATCTTTTAGTTCTACAAGACCTTCACCTGTAACGCCTGAGAAAAACAAAGGCTGTTTATTTTCAGGGAACTCGGCAGCGATTTCTTTTTTCAGTTCATCATCCAACAAATCAGATTTTGAGATAGAAATGATAAAATCTTTATCCAAAAGTTCCGGATTATATTCTTTCAATTCATTTTCCAGAATTTTAAACTCCTGAAAATGATTTTCAGAATCGGCAGGAATCAAAAACAGCAGGATTGAATTTCTTTCAATATGTCTTAAGAATCTGTGTCCTAAACCTTTACCTTCTGCGGATCCTTCGATAATTCCCGGAATATCGGCCATTACAAAAGACTTATAATTTCTGTAATCTACGATACCCAAATTCGGCGTTAACGTCGTAAACGCATAATCCGCAATCTTAGGTTTTGCAGCAGAAACTGATGCTAAAAGTGTAGATTTTCCGGCATTCGGAAAGCCAACAAGCCCTACATCAGCCAAAATCTTAAGTTCGAAAACAATGTAGCCTTCTTCACCGGGAAGCCCGGGCTG
>CBFGVN010000221.1:0-5737 GCA_965651845.1 uncultured Chryseobacterium sp.
CAATCGTATTGTCGATCTTCAGGCACAGGCAGAACTGGCTCTGCAGAACACGAGCGAAAATACCAAGACCCTTCTTCAGCAGCAGGCTCAGCTGGATCTTCTCAATTCACTTTCTACAGAAGCTTTAAAAGGCAATAATCAGCTTATGCCATCTAACCTTGGATTGAATCCATCGTTGGAGCAATCAATTTCTCAGTACAACTTACTTTTAATCAGCAGAAATAAAACCCTTAAACAGGCAACCAACGAAAACCCCGCGGTCATAGAAATGAACAGGGAAATTGCTTCGTTAAAAGATATCATCCGCGACAATATCCGTGAGCAGAAAGAAGCGGTACAGGCGGGTATTTCCCAGCTTCAAAATCAAATCAGCAGCAGCAATAATATTATAGAAAAGGTTCCCGGACAATCTAAAATCTACAGAGGTATAGAACGTCAGCAAAATCTTAAGGAACAGCTTTTCTTATTCCTTCTTCAAAAAAGGGAAGAAAACGCCATAAATCTCTCGGTTGATGTACCGAAAGCCAAAATTGTAAACCCTGCATTCACCGAAGATACTGCAGTATCACCTAAAAAAGACATTATTCTTCCCGGAGCTTTTTTCCTGGGAATATTAATTCCTTTTGCAATTTTCTACCTGTTATTCATGCTGGATGACAAAATCTACAGCAGAGATGATATTAAAGAACGTTCCGGTTTAGGGGTTTTGGTAGATATTCCGTCTCTTAAAGACAATGAAAGTCATCTGGTACAGAAAAACGACTTTTCGGAGCTGGCAGAGGCTTTCAGAGTGCTTGTTTCCAATCTTAAATTTATTTTACCGATAAAAGATTCTGCCAAAGTAATTATGGTGACATCTTCCGTAAAAGGAGAAGGGAAAACCCTTGTTTCTGTGAATCTTGCCCTTACTTTAGCTAATAAAAACGGAAGAGCCCTTCTTATTGGTTCGGATATCCGTAATCCGCAGATTCAGAGATATGATAGCGAACCGACGAAAAGAAAAGGTCTTACAGAATATTTATATGATGATTCGGTAGATGTAGAGGAACTTATCCATACATCAACGACCAATCCTGCATGTGACGTGATTTATGCAGGAACAATTCCTCCCAATCCGCAGGAATTGCTTTCTAATGGAAGATATCAGAAGCTTATCGAGCAGATGTCTTCTCAATACGCTTATATTATTATAGATTCTGCACCGCTTATGTTGGTTTCGGATACACTAAGTATCGCAGATACCGCAGATGCTACCTTATATGTGGTGAGATCTGGAGAATCGAGAAATATATTGATAAATTTTGCTAATGATCTAGTGAAGGATTCAAAATTAAATAATGTGTCTTTTGTCATTAACGATGTTTCAAAACGTGCAGGAGGTTATGGATATAACTATAGCTACGGTTATGGCTACAGTCAAACGAATGATAAGAAGAGCTGGTGGAAGAAAATGTTTAAATCATAGAAATGCAGAAAATTTTAATTACAGGGGGAGCAGGATTTATCGGTTCCAATCTTACAGAGTATTTTTTAAATAAAGGTTATTATGTTGTCTGCTTAGATAATTTTGCAACAGGACACCGTCATAATATCGAACCTTTCCTTAAAAATCCGAATTATAAGCTAATTGAAGGCAGTATCTGTGATTTGGAAACCTGTCAGCAAGCAGTGGAAGATGTAGATTATGTACTGCATCAGGCTGCATTAGGCTCGGTTCCAAGGTCGATTAAAAATCCTATTACGAGTAACGAAGTGAATGTTTCAGGGTTTTTAAATATGCTGGTTGCTGCGCGTGATGCTAAAGTGAAACGTTTTATCTATGCTGCTTCATCGTCCACATACGGCGATTCTGCATCGCTTCCCAAAGTGGAAGACGTCATCGGAAGGCCGTTATCGCCTTATGCCATTACCAAATATGTCAATGAATTGTATGCTGATGTATTCGGAAAAACGTATGGCATGGAATGTATCGGATTGAGATATTTCAATGTATTCGGACGAAGGCAGGATCCCAACGGAGCGTATGCGGCCGTAATTCCATTATTTATAAAACAATTAATAAATCATGAATCTCCTAAAATTAATGGAACAGGAGATTATTCGCGTGATTTCACTTATATCGATAATGTCATTCAGAGCCATGAACTGGCGATGCTGACTGAAAATCCTGAAGCGATCAATACAGTTTATAATACAGCAGTTGGAGATCGTACGACGTTAAACGACCTGATTGGGTATCTTAAAAAATATTTAAGTGAATTCGATGAAAAAATTGCCGATATCGAAGCGACTTATGGCCCCAACCGTGTCGGTGATATCCCACATTCGCTGGCGTCGGTAGAGAAAGCCGGAAAATTAGTAGGATACAAACCTTCCGATAATATACAAAAAGGCTTACAGGAAGCTATAAGTTGGTACTGGGAAAATTTAAAATAAAACATTTCTAAAGTAAATCTTTGTGGAAAAACAATATAAAATAGCCGTTATCGGTCTAGGATACGTAGGTCTTCCTTTAGCACGATTATTTGCAACCCGATTTCCAGTTGTAGGTTTTGATATCAATCAGAAAAGAATTGGTGAACTGAAAACAGGCACAGACAGTACACTGGAAGTAGAAAATGATGTGTTGGAGACTGTATTGATAAAGGAAAATCCTTTTCATCAAACTGATAAAAACGGTTTGTACTGCTCTCATGATATCAGCGATATTCAGGATGCGAATATCTATATTATCACGGTTCCGACTCCGGTTGACCAGCATAACCGCCCCGATCTGACGCCTTTATACAAAGCTTCGGAAACGGTAGGGAAGGTTTTGTCTAAAAATGATATCGTAATTTATGAATCTACGGTATATCCGGGAGCAACTGAAGAAGAATGTATTCCTGTTCTGGAAAAAGTTTCGGGATTGAAATTTAATCAGGATTTCTTTGCAGGATATTCTCCGGAACGTATTAATCCAGGAGATAAGGAACACACAGTAGAAAAAATTTTAAAAGTAACGTCCGGTTCAACACCGGAGATAGGTGAAATCGTAGATGGTTTATATCAATCTGTGATCGTTGCAGGAACCCATTTGGCTCCGACAATCAAGATCGCGGAAGCAGCCAAAGTGATTGAAAATTCACAGAGAGATATTAATATCGCTTTTGTTAATGAATTAGCAAAAATTTTCAATCTTCTGGAAATTGATACCCATGCAGTATTAAAAGCTGCCGGAACGAAGTGGAACTTTTTACCCTTCAAACCAGGATTAGTTGGCGGTCATTGCATCGGGGTAGACCCTTATTATCTGGCTCAAAAGGCTCAGGAAAACGGATATCACCCGGAAATTATATTGGCAGGGCGCCGTCTCAACGATTCGATGGGGCAGTATGTCGCCTCACAGCTGGTAAAAACCATGATCAAAAAGAAAATTAATATCAATGATGCCCGCGTTTTAAACTTAGGGATAACATTTAAGGAAAATTGTCCTGATGTACGAAATACCAAAGCGGTAGATGTCATTCAAGGGCTTGAAGATTACGCTTTACAGGTGACCACTTTTGATCCGTGGGCGAATCCTGAAGAAGTGCAGCATGAGTACAGCCTTACTGTTGTTAATGAAATTCCGGAAGAGAGATTTGATGCCATTATTCTGACGGTGGCACACAATGAATTCAGGAATATAGATCTTAATAATTATCTGAAGGAAGGAGGTGTCATTTATGATGTAAAAGGCGTACTGGAAGTATGTGATTCCAGACTGTAAATATAGTAAAGTTGAGAGGATAGAGAGACTCTTTTTCTTGACTAATCTATAGTTCATCCGAATTTGAAATTGTAATGCATTAGTATTTATTTAAGCAAGAAGAAGCATTGTATTGAGCATGGAGGTAAATAAATCATTCAAATTAGTTTTATTCGCTTTTAGTTTTTTGTTTTTTTTCATAGGTTTTTTTATCTATGGAAAGGTGAATAATGCTTCTTATCAGGATGTTTATTTTTTGCCGGTAGGGCTGGGCTTTTTCACATTATTTATCTCAAATATTTTTGTTAAGCTTAAATCTTATTTTATTTTCTGGATCATCACGATTCAGCAACTGATACGGTATGTGGTCATTCCCTGCCTTTTTTTAACGAATGATAAACTGAGATTCGGAAGCACGACAATTAATGAACCTTATGCTGTTTCCATGATGCTGGTAGAGCTGTTATTTATATTAATAGCTTATCATATCTGCACGTATTCAAAGGAAATTAAAGCAGAGAAAAACCAGTTGAAGTTTTTACCGCTTAACACCGTGAATACCGGATTATTTGTTCTGTTTATATTAGTCATTGCTTTAAACAGAAGCTTTTTACAGAAATTAAGTTTCGTATGGGATATTTCAACTTATTTGAAGCTGAAACTTTCCGGCGACCTCGAGGCTATTTCTCCGCTGGTAAGTATCATGTTCCCTGTGATGAGGGCGTATATCGTTCTTTTTATTTTTTCGGTAATAGATTCATTTAAGATAAAACAAGGTACAAAACTTGCCCTCTCGATACTCGTTGTATTGATGAATGCTACGATAATTGTGGGGATCAGCCGATTCAGTATTGTATATGCTACTTTTCCGCTGGTACTTTTGTTAATTTATTTTTACCCGGTCTACAGGAAAAAGATCCTTACCTATACTTCTGTTTTCTTTGGATTTATATTGCTGCTGGCTTCGGTGGCTAAGTTCTCAGGAAATACAAAAAAGGCGGATGTCGGCGGATTTTTTAGCCTTCACGATTTGAATGCTTATTTTGGAGGGGTGGCCAACTATGCGATAGGATATGATTCTTATAAAAAAAATCAGGTGAATCCTTTTGAAAAGTATTATTATTTTGTTTCGGACATTACGCAGAATATTCCTGTATTATCAAGGTTTTCCAATGATAATTATAAGACGAATATTAAGTTTAATGATCAGATTTACGGAGCCGGGCGTTCCAGGGACCAGATTGTGCCGATTTCGATAGCGGGATTGTATCATTTTTCAATTTATTTTTTTTACATCTATATTTTTATATTAAGCATTTTGGCCTTTAAGTTTGAAAGAAAGGCCTATACAACAAATTCACCGGTTTTATTTTTTTTATACATCATTTTAGCTTTTGGCTGTTCGACGTCCATGATGATTAATATAGGCTCCATTTCTGCTACATTATTTATCAACCTAGTGGTGTTTATACCATTCTTTACAATGATTAACAAATTAATTCCAACAAAATGAAAAAGCTGATATTCTTATTTTTTGTATCGATATATTTTTTGGGAAATTGTCAATATTATGTTAAGGACCGTTTTTCCGGCTATACAACCACCAGAAATGGGGATTTTAAAACGGCAAAAGATCTTGCATCGTACCTGCCGAAAGGCTATTCTAAAAGCGGGGACACAGATTACACCGATTATATTCAGAAAGGAATTAATGAAAATGCTGTGCTTATGATGCCTGATTTTCCTGTTTTGGTTAATGAAAACGGATTGGCATTAAAATCAAATCAAAAAATTCTTTTTCAGAAAAATTCAAAGCTGATTATGAAGCCTAATGCAAAAGACCGCAACGGTATTCTTAATCTGTTTAATATTCAGAATGTAACGATCTATTATCCAACACTTATCGGAGACAAACACAAACATTTGTCAACTACCGGAGAATGGGGAATGGGAATTTATATTTTGTCAGGCAGCAATATTAAAATTATTGGTGCTTCTATCGAAAGT
>CBFGVN010000222.1:0-5713 GCA_965651845.1 uncultured Chryseobacterium sp.
GTAGTGGTGTTCAGGGACCTTTCTCTGCCTCTACCAACTTTACAACTCTGGGGCTTACTTACTGTACGATGACGTCTAGTAACTTTGGTTCTGAGTATATTTCTAATGTAACGGTAACTCCGGTAGGTGCTGCAATTATGAGCAACAACTCTGCAGGTTCTACTTATACAGACTATACAGCTACACCAAGTGCTTTAGTAAACTTAGTAATCGGATCTACTGGTAACACAGTTTCTGTTACTAAATTCTTCCCTGGTACGATATGGAGTGAAGCAGTAGGTGTTTGGATAGACTTTAATAGAAACGGAATTTTTGAAGCGACAGAGCAAGTAATGAACTCGCCATCAAGCACAACAACTCCTGTTTCTGCAACATTTAACGTTCCTGCAACGGCTTACAACGGACCTGCAACTACTAGAATGAGAGTTGCAATGAGATATAACTCGGCTCCGGTAATGTGCCAAAGCTTTGGTGATGGAGAAGTTGAGGATTATGCTGTGAAATTGATTCAGCCGATCCCTTGTACAAGTAATGCTCCATTAAACCTTACTGTGACCAACCTTACTGCAACTACTGCATATGTAATGTGGGATCCGATAACAGGTGGTACTTATGTTCTTCAATGGAGACCGGTTGGTTCTACTACATGGACTACAGTTCCTTTAACTACACCGGCTTATACCATTACTGGTTTAACAGAGCAGACGCAGTATGAAGTACAGGTAGCTTATGTATGTTCAGGAACTACAGGTACATTTACTGCACCTTATCAATTTACAACTCCGCCTGTTACTTATTGTAATAATACTCCAACGAATAATACGAACGGTTATATTTCTAATGTAACAATTACTCCAACAGGTTCTTATGTAATGAGTAATAACTCAGCAGCAAGTACTTATACAAACTTTTCTGCAGATCCTGCTAAATTGATTACTTTAGTTCGTAACTCTACAAATAACACTATTTCTGTTTCTAAATCTTGGTCTGGAACATTCCAGTCTTATATTGCAACTTCTGCTTGGATTGACTTTAACAGAAACGGTATTTTTGAAGCTAGTGAAAAAGTAATAGGCGTAGGTACAAGTATCACTACACCTATCACAGCTACGTTTACGGTTCCGGCAACTTCTTACAACGGTCCGTTGACATTAAGAATGAGAGTGATTGTTGCTACAAGTACAATCAACGATCCTTGTGCAACAATTTCAGAAGGTGAGGTAGAAGACTACGCGGTTAAGATCATCGATCCTCAGCCATGTACTACAGCTCCACCGACTCCTATCATTGTTTCAAACGTAACGGCTTCTACGGCTCTTGTTTCTTGGGTAAGTACTACAGGTGCTACTTATACATTAAGATATAGAACAGGAACGGGAGCTTGGACAGTGATTGCTGCAGCTACTAACCCTTACACTATTATTAACTTAAATGCTTCTACTACTTATGAAGTACAGGTAGCAACTATTTGTGGTGGTACTACAGGAGCTTGGTCAAACTCTATAAACTTTACGACTCCTACAAGTACATATTGTAACTCAGGAACAGCCACAGTTACGGATGGTTATATCAATAATATAACAGTGACAGGTACTAGCACACCAATGATGTCTAATAACTCTGGTGCTACTACATATACAGATTACTCAAACGATGCTAATAAAATTATCACATTAGCTCGTAACTCTACAGGTAATATCTTGTCTGTAGGAAGAACAATCTTATCTAGTACATATTCTACATATGCATGGATAGATTTCAACGGTGACGGAGTATTTAATAATAACCCGGTTACTGTTCCTGGTGGTGAGAGAATCATGAATTTAGGATACTCTAATACAACCCCTGTTACTGCTACATTCCCTGTTCCAGCTGGTGCTTATGCCGGTACGAACAAAGTGAAAATGCGCGTGATTGTATATTTCTTGACTCCGACAGATGCTTGTTCACCTCTTACAAGTAACGGGGAAGTTGAGGATTATCAGGTGAAATTTATAGATATTCAGCCTTGTACGACTGCTGCTCCTACGGGAATTACAGTGACAAATATTGCAGCTACTACAGCTACAGTATCTTGGATTTCTTCTACAGGTGCTACATATTTAGTAAGATGGAGAACTACTTCTCCGGTGGGAGCTTGGAACGTATCTCCTGCACCTATTACTGGAAATTCATATAACATTACTGGTCTTACAGAGCAAACAGCTTATGAAGTACAGGTAGCTACAATTTGTGGTGGTGTTCAGGGACCTTGGTCTACTTCAATACCATTTACAACAACACCTATTACGTATTGTAATATGACAGGTACGGGAACTACTGATTTCATTTCTAATGTTACAATGACTTCCGTGAATCCTGGTCTTCCGGTGATGAGTAATACTTCAGTTCAAACAAACTATATCAGCTATACTACGCCAGCAACACTTATTAACCTTGAAATTGGTTCTACAGGTAATAAAATTTCAGTGGCTAAAGGATGGTCTGGTGCTACACAAAGTGATGCAGTATCTGCTTGGATTGACTTTAACAGAAACGGTGTATTTGAAACGACAGAGCAAATTATGGCTTCTGCAGCAAGTACTACTACTCCTGTGACAGCATTATTTAATGTACCTTCAACAGCATATAACGGACCATTGACAACAACAATGAGAGTGGTTCTAAAACGTTCAAGTGCTCCTGTAATGTGTCAGAATGCAGTGAACGGTGAAGTTGAAGATTACGCTGTGAAGTTGAGACCTTGTGCTACAACTATGCCAACGAACGTGGCAATCAATACGATTACTCACGTTTCAGCTAACGTAAACTGGACGGTGCCTGCAGGTACCCTTACATTCATCGTAAGATACAGAGTTGCCGGTACTACAACATGGACAGAAGTAACAGCTTCTACATTGTCAGGAAATCCACCGATAGCTTTAACAGGTTTAACGCCGGCTACTACGTATGAAGTACAGGTTGCAGCAAGCTGCGGAACTACACCGGGTACATTTACCAATATTCAGACGTTCACGACGAGATGTGATCCTACACCTCCGAACGTTACAATCGGTACGGTAACCACAAACTCTGCAGTAGTAAACTGGGCTCCGATTGCGGCTAGCTCAACGTATGTGATCAGGTACAGAATCGTAGGAACTACAACTTGGACTACAATTAACGTTACAACTCCGCCGTTTGGTTCTTATACTATTACTGGTTTAAGCCCATATACAACATATGAAGTACAGATCGCAAATATGTGTAACGGTGAAACTACAGTTAACCCTTGGTCTAACCCTAAAGTATTTACTACAGAAAGAACTTGTGAGCTTCCGCCTCCGGGACTTACTATCACGAACCTTACTCCTACAACAGCAGTAGTGGTTTGGGATCCGTTCCCAGGTGCTACTTATATCTTGAGATATAGAAAAGTAGGTATTCCAAGCTGGACAAATGTTCCTTCTTCAACGAATACGGTTACATTAACAGGATTGACAGAATTAACTCAGTACGAAATGCAGGTTGCGAACGTATGTAATGGTACACCAGCTACATATACACTGCCGTATTTCTTCACAACACCTACTGTAGTTTACTGTCAGATGGCTTCTACAGCTTCGAATACAGAATACATTTCAAAAGTTAATGTGAAGCCTACAGGTAAGCCGGAAATGGACAATCCGTCTAATGCTTCGAACTACACAGATTATACAGGTATTCCTGCAACATTTATCGAATTGGTACAAGGTTCTTCAAACAACCAGATTACAATCGAGAAAAAATTATCAGGAAATGCTCAGGCTGGAGTTGCAGTTTGGATCGACTTTAACAGAAATGGATATTTTGATGTTAATGAAAGAGTCCTTGTTTCTTCACCAAATAATCAGCAAACGGTAAGCGGAACATTCTCTGTACCGGCAGATGCATTCATCAGCTTGACAGACTACAAATATGTAGTAATGAGAGTTGCCATGTCGAAAGATGCTATCCCGGTGAACTGTACAAGCTTCCCGAATGGTGAGGTTGAAGATTATACCGTAAGAATTTCTAAACAAGTTGTACCAAACCCAGTAAACCAAACGGATATCTTAATTTATCCTAACCCGGTAAGCTCAGTATTGTATGTGAAAAATATCAGCAAAAAAGCTAATTATAAGATCTACAACGCTGCAGGACAATTGGTATCAAGCGGAATTATCTTAAACAACAAGATTGATGTACATGCATTGATAAATGGAGTTTATGTAATAGACATCCAGGATGGAGATGCAATATCTGTTCAGAAGAAATTTATCAAAGAATAGAAATACCATTTAATATTAATCCAATTTAGATAGGCTCTCAGAAATGGGAGCCTATTTTGTATTAAAGTTTTATAGTTTTCCTTTTTATGTAATTTTCACAAAGTCTACCAGTATAATATGAAAATTGGGTTTACATACTTCGGGATGACAATGTTGCAGATATTTTCAGAATGTTGAAATTAACGACCGAAAACTAGTCCCGATTGAAACAACATCTTTTTGGTTGCGGGAATAACACAAAAAAACTCGCCGGAAGTTTTTCCAGCGAGTTTTAATTTTCAAATTAAAATTTTATTCGATATCGAAGATTATTTTTTCGGTTTGATTCTTTAAATCTTCCAAATTCGTATTGTTATAGATAATACAGTCGGCCAGTTTTATTTTATCTTTTTCGGGCATCTGCTTTTCCATAATGGCTTGTACCTCGCGGTAGGTTTTGCCGTCCCTGTCCATCACCCTTTTTATTCTGATATTATCTTCGGCCGTTACCAGAATAGATTTGTAGCATTGCAGGTTTAGTTTTAATTCAAATAATAAAGCGGTTTCTTTAAAAACCAGATATTTGGTCTGCCTCTTTATCCAATCCTCAAAATCAATGCGTACTGCGGGATGAATAATTTCATTTAATTTCTGGAGCAGATCTTTATTATTAAAAACTTTTTCAGCGACGAATTTTCTGTCGTAAAGATCATCTTTGTCATAAGCTTCTTCGCCTAAAAGTTCTTTGATTTTTTGTTTTAAATCATCATTGTCATTCACAATATCCTTCGCTCTGTCGTCTGAGTAGTATACCGGAAATCCGAATTCTTCAATGAATTTTGCAACGGTAGTTTTCCCTGAACCGATCCCGCCTGTTAAACCAATAACTTTAGGTGCCGATAACGGCTCCGGTTCTGTTTTTTGGGTCTCTGAATGTAATTCTTCCATAGTTAAAAATTAATATCCAAAAACATCATTAAAACTAAAAGTCTCATCCAGTCTCACTCCTTTTTCGGTCATTTTAAGGCTTGCCAATTCGTTGTGAGCATCATGTTCAAAGAACAATAAATATTCATTATCCACACACTGTTTCAGGAATTTTCCTTTTTCCTCCAGCGTAAGAAGTGGTCTTGTATCGTATCCCATCACATAAACATGCGGAATGTGTCCAGCCGTCGGAATAAGATCCGCCGCAAAAACGATCGTCTTTTCCTGATATTGGATGACAGGTAGCATTTGCTTTTCTGTGTGGCCGTCAACGAAGATTACATCCATTTTCAGATCCGGCGCAAAACCATAGTTTCCTGTTGTAGGAAGTGGTAAAAAGTTCAGCTGACCACTCTCCTGAATCGGAATAATATTTTCCTTTAAAAAGCTTGCTTTTTCTCTTGCATTAGGCTCTGTTGCCCATTTCCAATGTTCTTTATTGCTCCAATAAGTTGCGT
>CBFGVN010000223.1:0-5675 GCA_965651845.1 uncultured Chryseobacterium sp.
AGAAGAAAAAAAATCACTCAATTTTATTGAGCAAATTATCGAAGATGATTTGGCAAACGGTCTGAAAAGAGATCAGATCCGTTTCCGTTTTCCGCCTGAACCAAACGGTTATCTGCATGTAGGTCACACCAAAGCGATCTGCATCAACTTCGGTTTGGGTGAAAAATACAATGCTCCCGTAAACCTTCGTTTCGACGATACGAATCCTGAAAAAGAAGAGCAGGAATTCGTAGATTCTATCATGAAAGATGTTGAATGGTTAGGTTTCAAGTGGGATAAAGTTTTGTACGCCTCCGATTACTTCCAGCAGCTTTACGATTGGGCAGTGCAATTGATCAAAGAGGGAAAAGCTTATGTTGATGAGCAGCCGTCTGAAGTGATCACTGAGCAAAGAAAAAATCCTACAGAACCGGGTGTGGAATCTCCATACAGAAATCGTCCTGTTGAAGAGTCTTTAGACTTATTCGAGAGAATGAAAAACGGTGAATTTGAAGAAGGTTCTATGTCTCTTCGTGCAAAAATCGACATGACATCACCGAACATGAATATGCGTGACCCTGTGATGTACAGAATTTTGAGAAGACCTCACCACAGAACGGGAACGGCATGGAAAATTTATCCGATGTATGACTGGGCACACGGTGAATCTGATTATATTGAGCAAATCTCACATTCTTTATGTTCTTTAGAATTTGAAAACCACAGGCCACTTTATGATTGGTATCTGGATCAGGTATATGATGAAGGTAAAGTAAGAAACAAGCAGAGAGAATTTGCAAGGATGAATGTTTCTTATATGATTACTTCTAAAAGGAAACTTCAGAGACTGATCGCTGAAAATGTAGTCAACGGTTGGGATGATCCAAGAATGCCTACGATTTCCGGAATGAGAAGGAAGGGTTACACACCGACTTCTATCAGGAATTTTATTGAAAAAGTGGGTGTTGCCAAAAGGGAAAACCTTATTGAAATCCAGCTATTGGAATTCTGTGTCCGTGAAGACTTGAATAAAGTCGCTAAACGTGTCATGACGGTTGTTGATCCGATCAAATTGGTGATTGAAAACTATCCTGAAGGCAAGGAAGAATGGCTGGAAACTGAAAATAATCCAGAACAGGAAGATGCAGGGACAAGAGAAATACCGTTCTCCAGAGAATTGTATATCGAGCGTGAAGATTTTAAGGAAGAGGCTAATAATAAGTTCTTTAGGTTAAAATTAGGTGGCGAAGTTCGTCTGAAATCTGCTTATATCATTAAAGGTGAAAGAGTAGAGAAAGATGAAAACGGTGAAATCACAACAATTTATGCTACTTACGACGAAAAATCTAAGTCAGGAAGCGGAGCGGACGAAAGCTTAAGATGTGTAAAAGGTACGATTCATTGGGTATCTGCCAAACATGCAATTCCTGTGGAAATCAGAAATTACGACAGATTATTCACTGTGGAACAGCCTGATGCTGAGAAAGATGTAGACTTCTTAAACTTCATCAATCCTGAATCTGTGACAACAGTTCAAGGATTTGCTGAGCCTAGTTTAAAAGATGTGGCAGTTGGAGAACCTCTTCAATTCCAGAGAATTGGCTATTTCACAAAAGATCAGGATTCTACGGATACCAATTTGGTGTTCAATAGAACTGTGACGTTAAAAGACTCTTATAAGCCGGAGTAAAAATTATTTATATCAAAATAAATGAGACAGGGCTTAATTTTTAAGTCCTGTTTTTTGTTTTTAAACACTACAACACAAATAATTATTAAAATTGTGTTATTCGCGAAAAACATTCGTGTCATTTGTGTTTAAATCAAAAAAAATCAAATACAAATTATTAATTAAACTAAACTTAAAAATTGTGAAACTAATACATTTATATACAAATTCATTCAAAGGGCTTTCGAAGGAAAGCTGGATGTTGGCGCTCGTAATGCTCATCAACCGTTCGGGGTCGATGGTATTACCTTTTTTGGGCGTTTACATGACAAATCATTTACATTTTAGCATAGAAAATACAGGGGCTGTGTTGAGCTTTTTCGGAATCGGATCTGTTTTGGGTTCGTGGTTAGGAGGATTCATAACGGATAAAATTGGGGAATATAAAGTTCAGTATATGAGCTTATTATTAAGTGTGCCTTTGTTTTGTTTAATTCCGATTTTTAAAACTGAAGTTGGAGTGGCAGCTATTATTTTGCTGCAAAGTATTGTAAGCGATACTTTCCGCCCCGCAAACTCGGTGGCCATTACAAAATATGCAAAACCGGAAAATATTACGAGAGCATTTTCATTAAACCGAATGGCGATTAATTTAGGTTTTTCCATAGGTCCTGCTTTGGGTGGTATTTTATCGGCCATTTCTTACGAATTTTTATTTTTCAGTAATGCTTTAGCTGCTTTATTAGCGGGAATATTATATATTTCATTCTTTAAAAAACGTAATAAACTTGCCAAATTGAAGGCTAAAAAAGTAAAAGAAGCCATAGAAATTAAGAAAGAAAACTCACCATACCGCGACGGTAAATTTTTGGTTTATTGTTTCTTTTGCATGTTGTTTTCGATTTGTTTTTTCCAGCTGTTCAGTACATTAACGATATTTTATAAAGATGTTGCTAAATTAAGTCAGCAAAATATCGGCTACATTTTAGGGTATAGTGGATTTTTGATCGTATTGCTTGAAATGGGATTCGTACAGATTGCGGAAAAATATTTCAACTTGGCCGTTACCATGCTTTTGGGAACCTTTATCTGTGGATTTTCATATGCCATGATGGCCTTTGATCACAGTATGATTGCATTGGTTATTTCAATGACTTTGCTCTGCATCGGAGAAATCTGGACACTGCCTTTCATGTCCACAATTACCGCATTACGATCGGGGAAGAACAACAAAGGGGCGTATATGGGATTGAACGGAATCTCTTTTTCAATAGCATTTATCGTCACTCCTTATTTGGGAACCATGCTTGCGGAAAAATATGGGTTTAATGCTTTGTGGATTGGAACAGGAGTGCTGGCTACCCTCATTGCAATTGCATTTTACTTCATCATTCCGTGGATGATTGGTGATAAGAAAAAGGAAGTATAATTTTTTGACTTTCCACTCAAAATATCCTTGTCAAGGTTTTAAATCTTGACAAGGATATTTTTTATTGAAATTTTAATTCAATTAAATAAAGAAAAGAATAATTTTTGCTGTGATTTATTCAATGGTAAAATTCTATTATCTATTTTTTCTTTTTTTTGTTTCATTTTTCTTTTCACAGAAAAATGATTCTGTTGCATTAATTTCAGAAGTAAATATTGATGCCTACAAAAAACCGGTGCCTTTCATGGCTTCTACGAAATCGGTTGCTGTAGTTTCTGAAGATCTGTTGAATCAGAATACACCGGAAAGAATGTTGGAATCCATCAACCAGATCGCAGGAGCGAGAATGGAAGAACGTTCCCCGGGAAGTTACAGGATTTCACTTCGCGGAAGTACGTTGAGGTCGCCTTTCGGGGTTCGGAATGTGAAAATTTATCTGGATGATTTTATTTTTTCAGATGCTTCCGGAAATACCTATTTTAATGTTATTTCTCCGGAATTAATCAACCGGATGGAAATCTACAAAGGCCCTGAAAGCGGTGATTATGGAGCCGCAACGGGAGGTGCAATTCTTCTTCAGACCAAAAATTCGGACAATCTTTCTGCTAATTTAGCAATTGGAAGTTATGGAGCTTTTAATCAGAGTTTTGATTTTTCTAAAAAGCTGGGAAAGCATTTTGTTGAGATTTTCCAAAATTATTATCAAACGGATTCTTATCGTGAACAGTCTGCAGTGCAGAGAAAACAAATTTTTCTGAAGGATAATTTTCAATATTCGGAAAAGGCAATATTGAAGGGCATTTTACTGTATTCTGATTTGGATTATGAAACACCGGGTGGACTTACTTTGGAACAAATGCAAGCCAATCGAAAACAAGCAAGACTAGCAACGGCGACTCTTCCGGGAGCAAAAGAACAGCATGCCGGAATTCGCAATAAAATGATTCTGGCGGGACTTTCGCATGAGTTTGATTTCAATTCGGGATTTTCTCATTTTATCCTGATTCAAGGTTCGTATGTAGATTTTGAAAATCCGTTTATCACCAATTTTGAAAATCGTTTTGAAAAGAATTTTGCATTAAGAACTCATCTTAATTATGAAAAAAACTGGAACAACATTTCCTTAGCTTACAGATTGGGTTTTGAAGGTGGAATAAATGATATTCTGATTAAAAATTACGATAATAATAAAGGAATTGAAGGAAATCCACAGAATTTTGATCAGATTGAATATACCTCAGGATTTTATTTTCTTTCTCAAAAATTAAATATTGGTGAAAAATTTTTTACAGATATTTCTATTAGCTTAAATTCAAATTCTTATGACTGGGAGAGAATTTATCCACGGTCGCAAAGTGGAAATGTAAAGTTTAAAAATCAATGGCTTCCAAATGTTGGAATCACTTATCTTTTTGGAAAAGGCTTTTCTGTAAGAGGAAAAATCGGAAAAGGAAATTCTGCACCGACGAATGAGGAAATCCGCTCCTCGAATCAGGAATTTAATGTAAATCTGGTCCCGGAATACGGGTGGAATAAAGAAATCGGAATCAGAAAACAATTCGGAAATTTCATTTTTGTGGAAGGAAATTATTTTGATTTCAGGATGAAAAATGCGATCGTGAGAAGACAGAATGACAACGGACAGGAATATTTTATCAATTCCGGAGAAACGGTTCAGAAAGGTATTGAAATTTTATTGGAGTCGAAAAATTTTAATCTTAAAAATGATTTTTTAAGCAATTTTAAATTCAGATTTTCCGGAAGTTTTTACAACTTTAGATTTGAAAATTATCAGCAAAATAACACAGATTTTTCAGGAAATGATCTTACAGGAGTTCCCAAAACAACGATCAACAGCCTGTTAAACTTTATTTTCTTTAAAAAGCTTTCGGTTGATTACTCTCATTTTTACACTTCGAAAATTCCTTTGAATGATGCGAATACTTTTTGGTCAGAATCCAGTTTGATAGGAAATATTCAATTTAGGTTTCCTGTTGATATTGATAATACCAGATTGAATGTGTTCTTCCAAATTCAAAATCTTTACAATACAAATTATGTCTTGGGTTTTGATATTAATGCTTTAGGGAATCGCTTCTATAATCCAGCTGCAAAAAGG
The DNA here is from genome assembly GCA_965651845.1 of uncultured Chryseobacterium sp. Taxonomy (GTDB): domain Bacteria; phylum Bacteroidota; class Bacteroidia; order Flavobacteriales; family Weeksellaceae; genus Chryseobacterium. The sequence continues at coordinate 5,197 of CBFGVN010000223.1, forward strand.
AATTTTGTTACGGGAATACAGGTTGATTTTTAAAAGCAAAAAGCTATGCCGAAGCATAGCTCTTTTCATTAAAATTAATTAGAATGTGGTTTTTATAATGCAGGCGGAGCTTCATTCATATTCAATTCTTTTACATAGATATTAGTATCTGAATAATATCCATAATTAATTGTTCCTTGCTGTTCTGTCAGATTTTGAGTTTTAAGGAAAGAAGCCGGACGATTTGTATATGATGCTGCTTGTTTTGTAATAACACTTCCTGTAATAGAAACGGGTATTTTGTAGCTTATAGCACCTTTTTGTACCTTTTGAATAGCAACGATATACAATTTCTTATGTGGAGGAATCGTTGGGCTGATCGTTTCACTGATTGTTGTTCCTTTTGTAGTAGTGGTAGTTGTTGTTTTGGATGTGCTCAATGTAGCTAGGACTGATGCTTCTGCTGTTGCCTGCACAAATGGCAACGGAATACTTATACC
>CBFGVN010000224.1:0-5650 GCA_965651845.1 uncultured Chryseobacterium sp.
TAATATAGTCTTTGTAAGGGGGACCTTTGATTCTTTCTCATCATTTGTGTTTGGGAGAAACCAAAGATCATCTTAGTAGTCTTAAATAATTTTTTTTATCCTTTTGTTGATACAAAGATAGGCTCAGAATAATATATCATCCCAATAAATATTGTCGATATATATCGCATGGTTTGTAGATATTTATCGACATCATTTTAAGGCAAAAAAAAGAACCTCCAAGCTGGAAGTTCTTCTTTAATATAGTCTTTGTAAGGGGGACCTTTGATTCTTTCTCATCATTTGTGTTTGGGGAGAAACCAAAGATCATCTTAGTAGTCTTAAATAATTTTTTTTTATCCTTTTTGTTGATACAAAGATAGGGTCAGGACAGTATATCATCCCAACAAATATTGTCGATATATATCACTTTGATTATAGATATTTATCTACAGAAGATATTAACTGTTTTTAATTAATTCAATAAGCTCTACCAGATTTTCAATATCCAGTTTTTCGAAGATCCTTTTCTTAATGGTGCTTACCGTATTTTGTTTCACATTCAGGCTATTGGCAATTTCAAGGTTTCCGTAGCCTTCCGCATACAGTTTTGCAATTTGAAGTTCCCTCTCTGTTAAAGAAAACAAAGGATTTATAAGCTTAGGATTATGCATCGAATTCATCAGCAAAGCCTGAGTTGCGGGAGAAATATATTCTCCGTTTTCCAGCATTTTCCGGATGGCACTTTCAATTTCGTCCTCTTCATTCATCTTACTCAGAAAGCCGTTAGCTCCTGCGTTCAGATATTTAAGCGCATGTTTATCCTCTTCTATTCCTGTAAAAATCAGGATTTTTATCTCCGGTTTTATTTTTTTAATTTCAGGTAAAATGCTCAGACTGTTTCCATCGGGGAAATGGGCGTCTATAATAGCCAGATCTATCGGATTTGTTTTTAAAGATTCCAATACTTGCTGCAAATTTGATGCGTGAAAAATTTCAAAATCCGGATTAATATCCTCCAGGAGAAAAACAATGCCCTGTCTTATGAGACTGTGGTCATCTGCAAGTAGAATAGATTTATGCTCTGGCTGATTCATTTTTAAGATTTAAATTAATAGAGAAAGTTACCGTTGTTCCTTTGTTTACCTCACTTGACACGGATATTTTTCCTGAGTATAATTCTACAATTTCTTTACACAGGCTGAGTCCTAAACCGGCTCCAAGATTTTCTATATCCTCCGACAATACTCCCTGATAATAAGGTTCGAATATTTTTTCCAGGTCTGTTTTGGAAATTCCGGCACCGGTATCGCTTATTATTGTTGTTAAAGAAACAGTATTTTCATCAACGGGCTCTGCTGTCGTCGTTACAGTGATCTGTCCGCTTTCGGTAAACTTATTGGCATTCCCGAGAATATTCATAAAAACCTGGTTGATCTTCGTATTATCGGAGTACACAACGATCTCAGGATCAATATTTTCATGAATGACAAATTTATTATTTCTTGTTTCTATATAAGGTTCAATAGAATTTAATATCGATTGTATTTCATTTTTAAGATTAAAAACCACCGGGATCAGTTTATTTTCCACCTGTTGATTTTTGGTGTACTCAAGGATCTGGTTGGCCTGCATCAATAAGGTATTGTTGGTAAAGCTTATGGATTTATTCTTTAATGTTTTCATCATCCGTTCTCTTGCCGATTCTGTTGATGAAAATTCCTATGATTTTTAGAGGCGATCTCAATTCGTGGCTTAACATCCCTAAAATCCTGTTTTTAAAATTCAGGTTTTCACTGATCTGCAGATTGGCAGCTTTTAGTTTTTGTTCATAAATAAACGCTATCCTCGTCAATATCATGATCAGTATGGAAACAATGATCATTAAAATAATCGATCCAAAAATCAGATATGTTCTGATTCTGTTGTTTTTTGAATTCTGCTTGTTGTATTCTTTCTCAAGATCCGATTTGGAATCTTTAATGGCAAATTCGTAAGTATTCATTAAACCGTTGCTGTAAAGCAGGAGATTATTAAAAATTCTATAAAACTTATCGTTATTATCCTGTTTTTCAGCGGCATCTACCTGTATTCTTCTTACTTCTCCGGAATAGTGATTATTCACTAAATTAATGATACTGTCAAATTCCGTTTTTATAGCCTTAGAAACAGGAACTTTGCCTTGTTTTACGGTGACAACCGTACTGTCTTTCCGTACCTTTTCTTTTCCGGAAATGGCATCTCCTATCCGCCCGAACAATCCTTTTTTCTTTACAGTATCCGAGTAGGTTTTGGTTTCTACGTTGAATTTATCAAAATTATAATCCAGGTCATACCTTTCCATTTTTGGTAAATCATTACCGTTTTTAAACTTGGGTCTGGTAGAAAACTGATATGTAGAATCGATCAGGACTCTTAATTTTTTAATTTGTGACGAATCTTTGATTTTTGAAGCTGAAATATTTTTCAACTTAGGATATTTGTATTCATAATGACTTATGCTATCCAAATTTTCACCGAGCTTATTTAAAGATTTAAAATAAGAATCTAAATATTTTTCATCTTCACTCATCATATATTTCTGAAGAAAATTCTGCGCATTCAATAGTTCTTTTCTAGAATTATCCGTCAAATTCTCCAAAGAATGAATTTCTTTCAGCTGATTTTCGATAAAAGTTAAATTTTTCCTGTTAATAAATTCATTATAAAAGAAAGCCGCTATGATTACTTGTATTAATAGAATACACAGTATCAGGGAATAATGAACAATTTTCCTTAATTTAAAATTCAACAATTTTACAGACATTTCTCTCGTTAAGTTATATTATAAAATTAATAAAAAATCCTGTAAATTAGTTTTTTACAGGATTTAATTTATTTTAATTTAAATCAAATTATAAAGTTTTAAACTGTTCCAGTGTTCTGATATCATTTTCGAAGAACATTCTGATGTCGCTCATTTGGTAAAGAAGCATAACGATTCGTTCTATACCCATCCCGAAGGCATATCCCGAATATTTCTCAGAATCAATATTTACGTTTTTCAAAACAGCCGGATCTACCATTCCGCAGCCCATAATTTCCAGCCATCCTGTTCCTTTCGTGATCCTGTAATCGGTTTCCGAATTCAGTCCCCAATACACATCAATCTCTGCACTCGGCTCGGTAAACGGGAAATAAGAAGGTCTTAATCTTATTTTAGACTTTCCGAAAAGTTCCGTTGTAAAGAACTGGATTGTCTGTTTCAAATCTGCAAAGCTTACATTTTCATCAATATACAATCCTTCAATCTGATGGAAAATACAGTGCGACCGTGAAGAAACCGCTTCATTTCTGAACACCCTTCCAGGAGATAAAATCCTGATGGGTGGCTGATTTTCTTCCATATACCGAATCTGTACCGAAGAAGTATGCGTTCTCAATAAAATATCAGGGTTCTGTTCAATAAAGAACGTGTCCTGCATATCCCTTGCCGGGTGATATTCAGGGAGGTTCAGGGCGGTAAAATTGTGCCAGTCGTCCTCAATTTCCGGTCCGTCTGCTACAGCAAATCCGATAGATTTAAAAATCTCTATAATTCTGTTTTTCACCAGATTAATAGGGTGTCTTGAACCCAGATCCAATGGAAAAGCTGGTCTCGTAAGATCTTCTTTCTCTACGACAATAGAAGATGCAGAAGAATTTTTCAAATCTTCCAATTTTACGTTAACAGCCTGCTTCAGAGTATTGATCTTCTGTCCGAATTCTTTCTTCTGGTCATTGGGAACTGCTTTTAATGTTTCATAGAAATCATTCAAAACACCTTTTTTACCATTGTACTTGATTCGGAAGTTTTCGATATCCTCTTTAGATGTAGCATTGAAGCCGTTTACCTCAACCAGTAATTCTTCTATCTTTTCTATCATTGTTGTACTCCTTTCAAAAATATTTTGCAAAAATACATTTTTTCAATTGAATATTTTTCCTTCTTGTGTTAAAAAAAATCTACCTCTTTTTGGGGAGGCAGACTTCAATCACTTATTTCACTTAAATAAAAAAATTATTTTTTATTATTTTTTATTATTTTTTAAAGACGAATAATGCCATATAATAAGAACAACAATCCGACCGTCAAAATCGACCTGTCATGTATCTTTAATTATGAGCAGTTTCCTAAAAATTCATCTTATTTTTTCTCTAAAGCTTTCACATTGATCTGAAGAGTTACCTCATTTTTGATCACCCCGTTTTCAGCCGGAGCCTGAAATTTTACCCCAAACTCATCTCTATTAATATCTTTAGGCTCAGTTGCAATGCTTGCTTCTCCTTCTTTTACAGAAACATTGGCTTTGAACTGAACAGGTTTTGTAATACCTTTGATCGTAAGATTACCCTCCAAAAGTGTGTTGTAATCCCCTTCTGCAGATGGAGTAACCTTTGTGATCTCATAAGAAGCCGTCGGAAATTTTTCCACTTCAAAAAAGTCTCCGCTTTTCAGATGTCCGTTCAGTTTTCCCAACTGTTCAGCATCGTCTTTTAGATCTACTGAAGTGAGAGAATTCATATCCGCAACGAATTTTCCGCTTTCCAGTTTTCCGTCTTTTATCGTCACATCACCGCTTTCAAACTTAATTGTTCCGAAATGGCTTGTACTTTCTGATTTAAGAATTTTGTATCCCTTCCATTCAACCTTACTGTTCAGTGTATCTATTGCATACTGATTACCGTCTTTCGTGGTCGTCACTTCATTAGTTTCACTGGAAAGCGGTTTGTCTTTTTTACAAGAAATAACCACAGCTGTTGCAAAAAAAGCGGGAATAACCAGTAAAAACAGCTTTCTCTTCATAATTTCCAAATTTTTAATATACCCGCTAATATAATAAAAAAAATGTTCTTTTCCTAAAAACATTTCATTTCATTACATTTGTAATATGCTATTAGAAATAAACAATTTATATTTTTCATATTCTAAGGAAAAACCGCTGTTTCAGAACTTAAATCTGAGATTTGAAGAAGGTAAAATTGTCGCGCTTGCCGGCGAAAGCGGATGCGGAAAATCAACTTTACTGAGTCTGATTTACGGGCTTCTCGACTGGGAAAGCGGAGATATTATTTTTGACGGAGAAAAACTCTTGGGACCAAAAGGAAATCTTGTTCCCGGAGAAGCGGAAATGAAATTTGTAGCTCAGAATTTCGATCTGATGCCTTATGCTACCGTAGCCGAAAATGTAGGAAAATTTATTTCAAATATTAATCTCGCAAAGAAAAAAGAAACCGTTTCCGAGCTTCTTGACGTGGTCGGATTGGAAGAATTTGCCCATGTTTTGCCTAAATATCTAAGCGGTGGTCAACAACAGCGAGTGGCCATTGCAAGAGCTCTTTCCGTTCTTCCAAAATTGCTGATTCTTGATGAACCTTTCAGTAATCTGGATTTTCCGAGAAAAATTGAACTGCGCGAAAAATTGTTCAAATATGTCAAACAGCGCAATATTACTTTAATTATTTCTACCCATGAGCTTCAGGATATTATTCCGTGGCTGGATCAAATTATCGTTCTGCAAAACGGAAGATTAATCCAGAATGACAATCCTGAAGAGACTTTCAGAAATCCATACAATTCCTATGTTGCCAAACTTTTTGGGGAAGTGAATATTTTTAATGAAAGCGAAATGAATGATTTTCAGATTTCAAA
>CBFGVN010000225.1:0-5648 GCA_965651845.1 uncultured Chryseobacterium sp.
TTTGGTACTAGGTAGCATAGCTTTCATTTTTTTATAGAATAAATTCAAGGCAAGAGGACCGTTGAACCATACATAATCTACATTTTTTAAATATTTAAGAAAATCATAAATATTTTTGTATCTATTGTTTTCCACAAAGACAATGACTTTATGGTGCTGGTAAAATTTTACATAAGAATCGTCCTCGAAAACATTGGGTGCAAATAAAATGCAGTTGTAACCCAATTCTTTATAAATTAAAATAATTTCTTTAAGTCTGTTGGATCCGGAATCTTTGTCATGGGTGGGAAAATCTCTGGAAGCAAAAAGGATGGTTTTTGTTGTGGGATCGTACAAGTGAATATTAACGATATCCCGGGTTTTAAGATCTTTGAGCTTTTCTTTTCGTTTAAAATGTTTTTTTATTTTTTTTAAGATTCCCATCCGTTAGTGTTTATTGTTCAGTTCAAAAACTTTGTTTACCCAGCTGTCCAACGTATATCTGTAATAGATCTCTTCAGGAATTTTTTCGTAGGGTGTTTCAAAGAAAGTTTTGTCAAGATTACTAATATTTTCGTTTAAAATCAAAATATTATTGGGATTGTAAAAATCATAACTTTTAATAGCTTCATTATCAGTAATGATTTTCTTTTCCAGCGACATAGCCTCAAAAACCCTGAAGCTCAATCCGTACTGGCCTTCACGCATCAGATCCAGAAGCACCTTCGAATTTTTGTAGTAGGACGGAAGATCGTCGTGCGGGATTTTTTTTATGCTGAAAATTAAAAACAGATTTTCAGGAATTTTAATAAAAATATTGGTCAGTTGATGCTTCCACGATTTTTTTCCGATGACCATGATCTGGAATTTCAGACCGAGCGCCTGAAGTTTTTTTACTATTTGCTTTATCAGCGAAACTCTTCGGTTGTCATAGGACGTGATGTAGAAAAGATCTATCTGCGGATTTTGCTGTTCCTTTGGCGTGAAAGGAAGATAAATATAATTGGTAATTTTTTCGAAACCATGTTTTTCAACATCGATGATGTCGAAGGATAAAATTTTATCAAAAAGATGAAGTCTGCCTTCTACAGGTACTCTTTCGAGATTATCGTAAAGGTAAGTGATAAGCCTGTCGGTATATTTTCTGATCTTTTCAAGCGTTGCAATATCGAAAGTATCCGGATTTAAGACCAGAATCTGATCCTGATGTCCCAGTTTTTCCAAAGAATCAAGAACGTATTTTTGTCTTTTTTCTTTTTTTAAATTTTTGCTTAAAAAGGTTTTGCTTAAGGCATTGACAGCCCTTTCATTAAAGTTAGAATGAGTAACAGTACGGATTTTTATATGATGCGCATCAATACCGCGTTTGCATAATGTTTCAACAATATACTTATCATAATCCCAAAAATCATAACTAATGATACAGATCTTCATTCAACTAATTTTGCTCTTTTTTTTAATGATTCATATGTTTCAAAAACACTCAATGATTGCAAATAAGAAAGCTGATATCCCTCTTTCCCGTCCAAAATCCCAAGTCTCATCACATATGCTTTAAAAAATTTCAAAGCCGTTTTAAGATATTGAATTAAAATATTGAACTTTTTCCCCTTTGCAGCCATCTCTTCACCCTTTAAAACTCCGTAATGGATCATTTTTTTCTTGTAAGATTCATAATCCGAAACAGAATAATGAAGGAGTTTATTCTTTAAAATTCCAATAGTCCCGTTTACTTCCAGTGTTTCATGTACCTTTTTTTCGGCAATGTATCTGGCCTTCGATTTTCTGAAAAGCCTGAAGTTTTTATCAGACTGTGTTCCGGAAAAGTGGATCGGTTTGTCGGCAAAAAAGAATTTCCTGTAAAAATAATAGGCATCTTTTTGCTCAGGTTTATTTAGTTCTTCAATAATTTCTTCTCTTAATTCGGGAGTTATTCTCTCATCACCGTCAAGGAATAATACCCAATCGTTTTTTGCAGTATCCAAAGCCAGGTTTCTCTGTTTGGTAAAATCTTCAAATGCATTCTGAATAACTTTTACATTTGGAAAAATTTCTGCAATTTCTACAGTTTTGTCTGTACTGAAAGAGTCTACTACGATTATTTCATCGCAGAAATCAAAACACTTTAGTTTATCCTGCATATTTTTTTCTTCATTATGTGTTATGATTAAACCACTTATATTCATTCATAACGTTTTTATTCGGTTTAGAAGTATATTACATCTTTCTAAAACACTTTTAATCTTCCAAAGATAAGTTTTAATTTGAATTTTCTTAACGAATCTTTGCCTTTTATGTCTATCCTACAAAGCTCATACGGTTTTTTTGTAGGAAAATAATTCACCTTATTACCAATTCTTACAGCAAAATCAATTCCTAAATTTCTAAGAACTGAATAAACTTCATTTTTTTCGGAATATCTTTTCGGATATTTCCCGTACGGATAAGCCAGAACTTTTGAGTATTTTATTTTTTCACTGTCCAATATCTGCATATTATTTTCGAGATCATGTTTTATATAATCTGCAGATAAATTCCTGAAATTATGATGCTCATGGCTGTGAAGTGCAATTTCGAAATAATTTTTATCCAGATTTCTGATATCCTCGAACGTCATCATTTCATAATCTTTATATCCTTCCTGAATAAATCTTGTAGGAATAAAAATTGTAGCCTTCAGGTTATATTTTTCCAGCAGGGGAGGCAAATATTCAAAGTTGTTCTTATATCCGTCGTCAAAGGTAAGAATAATGCTCTTTTTTCCCAAGGTATTGAGTTGAGAAAAAAACTTTGCGGTGTACTTTTTTTTATTTAAATATTCAAATTGCCGTTCCAGATTTTCCAGGCTCACTGTAAGATTTTCGTGAGTTTCTTTTTCTATTTGGTGATACATAAGAATGATCAGCCTGTTTTTAGGCGCAAAAAAAAGATACAAACGGAAATAAAAAATAAAAAAAAGAATCAATAAAAATAAGAGAAGAAACGGTGTCATATTACTTTACGTTACTTTTTTCGATTTGTATTAATCTGATTTTTTCATACAATTTAATGTATTTCAAAAACGTATAATAAGACATGGTTTTCGCAATATAGAATCCCGGAAAACCGTCTAAAAAGCCCAGTTTAAAAATAAAAACTTTAATAAATTCAAAAATTGGGCTTACAATGATCTTGAAACGATTGATTTTTTTGCCTCGTTCAAACATTTTTTCAGCCATCAAATCAGAATATTTATTGATTTTTGTGATATGATGCTGAATACTCTTGTATGTGTAATGATTGAGTTTGCCGTTTAAAATTCCTGCTTTTTCATTGGTAATTAAATATTCATGAACTTTATCATCGGAATACTTTGCACAATTTTTACGGAAAAGCCTTTCGCGGTAAACATTTCCCCAACCTCCGAATCGGATTAAGTGAATCCCTAGATGATTATTAAATTTCGTTTTATAAACACTAAATTCGGGGTTGTCCGAAGAAACAATTTTTTGGATGGCTTTTTTTAGATCCTCATCAGGAACTTCATCTGCATCCAGAAAAAGAATCCATTCATTGGAACACAAATCAAGGGCATGGTTTTTTTGTTCACCATACCCATTGAATTTTTTTTCAAAAAATCTTACTTGAGGATATTTTTGTGTGCAAATTTCTTTGGTCTTATCGTTTGAAAAACTATCAACGATTACAATTTCATCTACTGTGTTTTTGAGTGAGTCTAATAATCTTACAATATTCTCTTCTTCATTGTAAGTAATGACTGCGAGTGAAAGTGACATTTGTGTTTAAAATTCTAATATGGTTTTTTCAATTATTTTGATACAGTCTAAAAGCTGTTCTTTAGTAATAACCAAAGGTGGTGCCAATCTGATAATATTGCCATGGGTTGGTTTCGCAAGAAGGCCGTTTTCTTTTAATTTTAAACAAAGATTCCACGCTGTAGAACTGTCTGGAGTATCGTTGATTAAAATTGCATTTAATAATCCTTTTCCTCTTACCTTTGTAATAAGATTGCTTTTTTCGATTATTTTTTCGATTTCAGCTCTGAACAATTTTCCTAATTCTTCCGCTCTTTCAGATAATTTTTCTTCCTCAACCACATCCAAAGCAGCTACAGCCACGTCGCAGGTGATTGGGTTCCCTCCGAACGTTGAACCATGCTGTCCCGGTTTAATCACATTCATGATTTCATTGTTTGCTAAAACAGCCGAAACCGGATACATCCCACCGGAAAGTGCTTTTCCTAAAATTAAAATATCAGGTTGAACATCTTCGTGATGGCAGGCAATTAATTTTCCCGTTCTTGCAATCCCCGTCTGAACTTCATCGGCAATGAAAAGAACGTTATGTTTTTTACATAATTCAGAAGCATTTTTCAGGAATCCGTCATTCGGAACATACACTCCGGCTTCCCCTTGGATAGGTTCAACCAAAAATGCCGCAATATTCCCAGCTTCTCTATTTAAAACTTCTTCTAAAGCTGCAGTATCGTTGTAAGGAATTTTGATGAATCCCGGTGTAAAAGGTCCATAATTCTGGTTGGCGTCAGGATCATTGGAGAAAGAAACGATCGTTGTTGTTCTTCCGTGAAAATTATTTTCGCAAACAATAATTTTCGCTGCGTTTTCAGAAATTCCTTTTATTTCGTAGCTCCATTTTCTGGCTAGTTTTACGGCTGTTTCCACCGCCTCAGCTCCGGAATTCATGGGTAAAACTTTATCAAAACCAAATAAAGTTGTGATTTTTTGTTCGTATTCTCCCAATTTCGAATTGTAAAAAGCTCTTGATGTTAAAGCCAATTTTTGAGCCTGTTCAACCAATGCGTTTACAATTTTCGGGTGAGAATGTCCTTGATTGACAGCAGAATATGCTGAAAGAAAATCATAATATTTCTTGCCTTCCACATCCCAAACGAAAACGCCTTCTCCTTTGTCTAAAACAACGGGAAGAGGGTGGTAGTTGTGAGCGCCGAATTTGTCTTCAAGGTCAATGAAATACTGTGAGTTTTTTACTGTTTCTACTGTTGACATAAATTTTGGTTTTCCACAAATTTAAACATTATAAATGAGATCGATAAACAGAAACCTGATACTGAAAAATGACGGGTTTGAAGTACTTTTAAGGCTGAAGGAAAAGCGAATCAGAAAATATTGCTCTTGCAAATTCTATGTTGTAGTTATTCTATCTTTAAAAAATTGTTTTTAATGATAATAATTAAATTTTTTGATTTCAGCCTTGTCAAGGTTTTAAACATCAAGGTTCATAAAAAAAACCGTCTCATTTTGAGGCGGTTTTAATTGTATTTAAAAATAATCTTAATGATTATCATATTTTCTATCCATTACAAAATCTTCCATGAATTTTGTTGTATAGTTTCCTGCAAGATAATCTTCGTTATCCATCAATTGTCTGTGGAAAGGAATGGTAGTTTTTACTCCTTCAATATAGAATTCTTCCAAAGCTCTTCTCATTTTTGCAATGGCTTCCTCACGAGTTTGAGCAGTCGTAATCAATTTTGCAATCATTGAGTCGTAGTTAGAAGGAATTGTATATCCGGCGTAAACATGTGTATCCACTCTTACTCCGTGTCCGCCAGGAATATTTAATCCTGTGATTTTTCCCGGAGACGGTCTGAAATCTGCGTAAGGATCTTCCGCATTGATTCTACATTC
>CBFGVN010000226.1:0-5644 GCA_965651845.1 uncultured Chryseobacterium sp.
AATTTATTAATGGAAGTAAAAGCTAAAATGCAGAATTATGATTTTCAAAAGACTAATAATTTTGAATACATCACAGTTATGGACTGCTTTTTTGACATTTATGGAAAAGCAGCTTCCGATTATTCAGCAAAATTCTTACAACCTTTGTTAAGTAAAGATAATGATGATCAAAGTTTTAATATAAAGTTTATCATTGGTGTATTTTTCTTTTATATTGCAGTTTTTCTGCTTTCAAGAATTGAAGAATGGAAATAACTAAATAAATATCCCCGATTTAAAATAAACACAAAGAACCACCGAAACAAAAAACAATATCATCGAACAACTAAAAAACAGCCATTGAAAGATACTTTTAAAATAATATTTTTCCAAAGCATGTAGAATAAAAAAGAATAAAAGTGAAACCGCCAAACCCATCAATGAAACGACAATTAAAGTCTGGGTATAATTCTCTGCCGGCAAAGGATCTTTAAAAACAATAAACAGCAAAATGGAAGATATCAAAATAAAAACTGAACTTACTTTTTTCTTAACATATTTTGTCTTCTTTTTTTGTTTCGCATTTTTATTATAGTCTATGTTTGATGATGAAGTGCTTCTTGTTAGTAAATCTACGGCATCTACGACTACTCCAAAAATATCTAAAAAATCAAAGTTCATAATCTGAGTTTTGACAAAAATATAAAACCTCCCGAAAAACGGAAGGTTTTATATGATTAATTTTCTAATTTATGTACTTTCTTCGTCCCCTCATACATCTCATATTGCAAAAATCTCGTCTCCAGCTTTCCATTAAAAAGTTTGATTTTCCTTGACGGGCGCAGACCAATTTTCTTCACCGCCTCCAGATCAGAAGAAATCAGCCAGGCTAAAGTATTCGGATAGCTGGTTTTGAAAGTGTCTCCTATTTTTTTATAAAAATCGTCATCGTTGATCGAAATTCTCTCATCATAAGGCGGATTGAATACCATCAATAACGGAAAAAGCTCTTTTTTAGAATCAAAGAAATTTTGTTTTTTCACTTCAATTAGGTCTTCCATTTCTGCAGCTTCGATGTTCATTCTGGCGGCATTCAGCATTCTTGCATCGATATCATAACCAACAATTTTCCCGGTAAATTCCTTCACCCTGTTGATTCTGAATTCTTTAATTTTTGTAAACAATTCAGCGTCATAATTTTTCCAGTTTTGAAAGGCAAACCTTTTTCTGAAAATCTGTGCTGGAAGATCCAACGCAATCATCGCCGCTTCGATCAGTAAAGTTCCGGAACCACACATCGGATCAAGGAAGTTCCCTTTTCCGTCCCAGCTAGCCAGTTGAAGCATTCCGCTGGCCAACACCTCATTAATTGGCGCTTCTCCCTGTTCTCTTCTGTATCCTCTTTTAAACAAAGGATCTCCTGAAGAATCAAGAGAAATCGTGATCAATTCTCTGTCGATATGAAGATGAAATTTGATATCCGGTGTTCTGGTTTCAACATTCGGACGTCTTTTGAACTTTTCCTGAAAATAATCCACAATCGCATCCTTCATTTTCAATGTTACAAACTGTGAATGCTTAAAAGTTTCAGAATTCACCGTTGCATCAATAGCAAAAGACTGATCCACATCCATAAACTCTTCCCAATTGAATTTGAAAAGCCTGTCATAAAACTGATGCTGATTAAAAGCCTTAAACTCATGAATCGGAACTAAAATTTTTAAAGCTGTTCTCGCAGAATAATTAATTTTATACAAAAAGCCTAAGTCGCCTTCACAATTTACTGCACGGTTTTTTACTTCAACTTTTCTTCCGCCTAATTTTTTGATCTCTTCCGCTAAAATTTGCTCTAATCCGAAGAATGTTTTTATCTGAATCTGTAGATTTTCTATATCCATAAGTAATTATTAAAGATTTAAATATTTAAAAATTAAAAGATTAGGCATTCATTTTTTCGATCAATTGAATATCTCAATCTTTCAATGTTTAAAATACTTTTCTTTTTACCACACAAATTTAGTTATTTTTGCATTATGGAATGGTTTGAATCTTGGTTTGACACCCCTTATTATCATTTGCTTTATAGTAACAGAGACTATACGGAAGCGGAAAATTTCATTACAAAGCTGACTGTAGATCTCCAGCTGCCACCAAATTCTAAAATCATAGATCTGGCCTGCGGAAAGGGAAGACATTCGGTTTTCCTTAATAAGCTGGGCTATGATGTTCTGGGACTTGACCTGTCTAGACAAAGTATTGAGTTTGATAAGCAGTTTGAAAATCAGACGTTATTATTCGATGTTCATGATATGAGAAATCCGATTGATGCAGATCCTATGGATGCGGTTTTCAATCTTTTCACCAGCTTCGGGTATTTCGATAACGAGAATGATGATAAGAAAGTTTTTCAGTCCGTTTATAATGCTTTGAAACCGGGTGGTTTTTTTGTTCTGGACTATCTTAACGAAGAATACGTAAGAAAAAATATCGTTCCTGAATCTATCGTTAAAAGAGGTGATATCGAATTTAAGATCTGTAAAAAAATTGAAGGCAGGCATATCATCAAGGATATACAGTTTGAAGACAACGGGAAACCTTTCCATTTCTTTGAAAAAGTAAAACTTCATACCTTGGAAGCCATTAATTCTTATGCAGCAGATTGTGGTTTTGAAAAAATAAAAATCTGGGGAGACTACCAGTTGAATGAATTTAATAAAGAAACTTCAGTTCGTTGCATTAATTTATTTAAGAAAAACTAATGATAACAGTAATATTACTGATTTTAAGTGTAATCGCAGGGGTATTTCTTGGAAAGTATTTTGGTAAAAAAGAAAAACTGGCGAAAAATTTATTGATTTTAAGTGCCGGATTTCTGATTACCATTTGTCTGAACGAGGTTTTTCCACAGGTTTATACTTCGGAAACCAGCGGTAGCCTTGGGATTTTTGTGATTGCAGGGGTTTTACTGCAAATGATTCTGGAGGCTCTTACAAAAGGTTTTGAACATGGCCACTTTCATCATCACAGCGAACATAATATTTTACCTGTTGCCTTAATGGTGGGGCTTTTCGTGCATGCTTTTATCGAAGGAATTCCTTTAGCTAATGAAGAGCATGAATTTTCTCCTTACCTGTTGGGGATTGTTTTTCACAACCTCCCGATTTCATTTATCCTGGGAGCTTTTTTATTCAACAGAAAAAACGAGTCTAAAGCTTATCCATCCTATCCATCATTATTGATCGTTGCTTTATTTGCTTTGGCCTCACCAATGGGGATGTTATTGGGAAATTATTTTAATCCTGATTTACAGCCTTATTTTCTGGCTATTGTAGGCGGAATTTTCCTGCATATTTCATCCGTTATTATTTTCGAAAGTAATAAAAATCACAATATCGACTGGGTAAAGATCGGACTGGTCATTGTGGGTGTTTCTTTAGCATTAATTATGCATCTTTTCCACGAACATCCTCACGTTGGACATCATCATTAGACCTTATTTTAATTTAAAAACATTCTAAAAACGTATATACTTCACTATACATAATTTTTTTATTAATTCTCTTAATCACATACCTTTTCAGCTTGAATTTTTTATTATAATTGGAGTCAAAATTAGTTTGTATTTAAAATAATTAACTAAAAAAAAGATTCAGCAATATTTCAAATAAGATATTTTATTAAATCATTATTATTTTACTTTATTATTTATTCATTATTTAAAATTTTTCAAATAAGCCCAACATTTATACAATAATTTAACATTATTTAATAAATAAAAATCAATCAATTCAATATTTTTTATACATTTGTGACAATAAATTCACAATTGTATGAGAAAAAATGCTATCAATTTAAAAAAGGTAGGCGTAATCTTTTTTTTAATGCCGGGATTGATTTATTCCCAGAACACAAAAGAAAAAGATACTCTGAAAGAACAAAAAATTGAAGATGTAGTCATTGTTGGATACAAAACACAAAAGAAATCCAGTCTTACAGCAGCCGTTTCGGTAATTTCGGACAAAAAGCTAAAAGATACCAACACTTCTGATGTATCCAGCATGCTACAAGGAAAGGCTGCCGGCGCCCAGATTATGCAAAGCGGAGCACCCGGCTCTACCGCCACCGTAAAAATCCGGGGAACTTCTACAATTAATGGCCCTACTGACGCACTTTGGGTAGTAGATGGCGTAATGATGAATGGAACTCCAAATTTAGATCCCAACCAAATAGAAAGCATTAATATTTTAAAAGATGCGACCTCAACGGCATTATACGGATCTAGAGGTGCAAACGGAATTGTACAGGTATTCACAAAATCCGGAACTTCTTCTGGAAAAGGAATTTTGAATGTATCTATGAATACATCTTTTAATACCTTCACCAATGGAAAGTTTAAACTGATGGATGGTGAGCAGTTTTATGATTATTTTAATTCTTTACAAAATGTCCCCGCTACTGCACCAAGAGGAGCAAGAGCTCCCGGATATAATTGGCTGAAAAATGGAACACAAACGGGAGTCGCCAAAAATTATACGGTGGACTTCAGAGGAGGTTCCCAGAATTCCAAAACCTATATTTCGGGAAATTATTATGACGAAACCGGAACGATAAAAGGATTTGATTACAACAGATTGTCTTTCAGAATTAATCATGAACAAACGGTAAAACAATGGTTGATCTTAAAACCAAAAGTAAGTTTGTCTTACACAACGGGCAAAGATGTAAGAGCATCTCTATTTGAAATGTATCTTAACTTACCTTGGGACAACCCGAGAGATGCCAACGGAAACTATGTAAATCCAAATACGTCCGTTTGGTACGGTAGAGATCATACCAATTATCTCTACGATCAGCAATGGAATTACGGGAAGAATAATCAACTGGATTTGGTAGGAAATATGGATGCAGAAATCAAAATTACAGATTATCTGAAATTCATTACAACCAATAACGTTACTTATAGAAATTTCGACAGTATGTACTATATAGATCCCAGATCTATATCCGGTGAGAGCAACAAAGGAGAATTATCCGAAACTTATCTAAAAGACATCAGTAAGTTTTTTAATCAAATGTTGAGATTCGATAAAGATTTGGTGTACATAATGTTAATGCACTTGCCGCATATGAATATTCTGACCGATTTTATAAGACATCTACAGCGGGTGTATTTGGTGTCGTGCCGGGAACTGATATTTTCGACACAGGCGCATCATCCGGACATAAACCATCAGGAACTAAATTTGACAGAGCATACAATGCACTTTTATTCAATGCCGAGTATGTATATGATAAAAAATATTTTGTTCAGGGGTCTTTACGCAGTGAGTCTTCTTCTGCATTTGGAGCGAATCACAGAAGCGGATTATTCTACTCTTACAGTGCAGGTTGGAATGTTCACAAAGAAAAATTCTTCCAGGTAAAACAAATTAACGAATGGAAATTAAGAGCCAGCAGCGGGCTTGTCGGGAATACACCGGCCCCCAACTACGGATGGCAGGATCTTTATGCTTTGACTCAAAAATATAATGGCCAAATAGGTGCAACCTGGTCTCAGTTGGGAAATCCTGACCTTACATGGGAATCCATTGTTCAAAATAATATCGGTACAGATATCAGGGCTTTTGATAACAGATTGACCATTAATATAGATTATTTCAACAAT
>CBFGVN010000227.1:0-5627 GCA_965651845.1 uncultured Chryseobacterium sp.
GAGAACACATCATCGCTCATTTCCAGACGATGTTCGACGGCAATAGGCTTACGTTCAATCCGGGATGGCATCAGATTGCACAGAAACTGGAAACTTTTGATGATGTTCGTGATATTCAGAAACACTTGAAAGAGCAAGGTATTGAGATTCAGAAAGAAGCAGATGAAACAACTTCCGGCCCGGAACATATTTACCTGAAAGATCCGGACGGAAATATGATTCTGATTGATCAACATAGATAAATTAAAAACATCAATATGAAAATTTTAAAGTGGACAATTATTGTCCTGGCATCGATCTTAATTTTTTGGCTGGTAACCGCTTTTTTTATTTCGGGGGAATGTAAATATGAGAAATCTATTACCATTAATGCTCCGGTTGAAAAAGTATGGCAGAATACGAATACTCTGAAAGGCATGGATCAGTGGAGCCCCTGGAACGATATCGACCCGAATATGAAAAAAGACTGGACGGGAACAACAGGGCAGCCCGGCGAAAAAGTCTGCTGGAAAAGTAAGAAGGAAGAAGCGGGAGAAGGCTGCCAGGAAGTGAAAAAAGTAGACAATACCCAAAAAAGGATTGATACGGAAATCGTTTTTCTTACTCCGTACAAAAGTGAAGCAAAAGCATATGTAACGGTAGTTCCGGAAGGAAACGGAAGTAAGGCAACATGGGGATTCACGTCAACAATTCCTTATCCTTTCACAGTGATGAAACTTTTCATGAATTTGGAAGAGGCAATTGGAAAAGATTATCAGGAAGGCTTAACAAGATTGAAAAATTTATCTGAAAAACAATAAACTTTAAACCCTGAACTCAAAACCTTAAACCTTGAGCTCAGAACATTAACCTAAACTAAAAAAATACAATTATGGCATCAGTAAATGTTTATTTAACATTCAACGGAAACTGCAGAGAAGCATTCGATTTTTACAAATCTGTTTTTGGCGGAGAATATCCTTACATCGGAACTTTCGGAGAAATGCCTCCAATGGAAGGTAAAGAAACTTCCGAAGAAGATAAGAACAAAATTATGCACGTTTCTCTTCCGATTTCCAAAGAAACAGTTTTAATGGGCAGCGATACAGGAGGAGAATGGGCTTCTAATTACAAAGAAGGAAACAATTTCTCAATTTCCATCAATGCAGAATCTAAGGAAGAAGCAGACAAGTTATTCGGCGGGCTTTCTGCAGGAGGAATGGTAACAATGCCAATGGCAGATACTTTCTGGGGAGCATATTTCGGAATGTTTACAGATAAATTCGGTATCAACTGGATGGTAAACTATGATGATCCTGCAAAAATGCAGCAACATCCTTAATCTCTATTCAGAGCGTATGAAATAAACCGACAGCAGAATTCTGTCGGTTTTTTGTTTTGTGGTCACTTTGCATTTTAAAAATTTTTAAATTTGAAAGAAAGAGATAAAGGTTTAAGGTTTTGAGTTCAGGGTTTAATGTTTATTTTAAAATTAAGCCTTTGCTGAGTGTTAATGCCTTTGCGAACGAAAAAATATTCGTAATCAATAAAAAAAATCCTAGCGATCTTTGCGTTAAAAAAAGAAAACAAAAATAAAGATGAAATTTACAATCGAACAAATCAAAGCAGAACATCAAAAAGTAAAAAGTGGCGCCGATTTTCCAAGATATATTCAGGCAATCAAAGACTTAGGTGTTGCTTACTATACGTCTTACATTTCAGATAATAATATTGATTATTTTGATTCTCAAGATCAGTTAACAGCAACTACCAGAGGAAAAGATAATCCTGTAAGGAGTGTTTCAGAGATATTAAATGTAGAACAATTTAAGTCAAGGTTAAAGCTTCATCAGCAAGGCGGAACAGATTATGCAACATTCTGCACCGACTGTGCTGAAAACGGAATAGAAGGCTGGAAGATGGATTTAAATAAAATGACCTGCTCTTATTTTGATAAAACAGGAAAAGAAGTTTTAGTAGAAGAGGTACCAACGCTATAAATTATTTAATAGAAAGATAAATTTCCACAGAAATTTTTTTTTGCTTATTATTGATAATCGAAATCACTTTTAAAAATGTGATAGATTTTAATAATAAAATTAAAAATATGAAAATAATAAGATCATTAGCTGTAATGATTTTTGGGTTGACTGTAACGGCAATTTATGCTCAGAAGAATGATTTGGGAGCATGGTATATGTATTTCGGGAATAATAAGATCAGCAAAAAGCTCAACTGGCACAACGAAATCCAATACAGGAATTTTGATGCAGGCGGTGATCTGGAGCAGCTTTTAATTCGTACCGGAATTGGATATGATTTAACGGAAAATAATAACAATATTTTGTTAGGCTACGGTTTTATTTTAAGCAAACCTTACATCAACGGTGAAAAAACTGAAAATGTTGAACACCGGATTTTCCAGCAATATATCACCAAACAAAAGTTCGGACGTTTTAATATTCAGCATCGGTACAGGTTGGAAGAGCGTTTTTTGGAGGAAGATTTCAGAATGAGGTTTCGTTATTTTTTAGGATTTAATATTCCGATTAATAATAAGGAAATGCTTCCAAAAACATTTTACGGATCTGTCTATAATGAGATTTTCCTTCATTTCGACAGTCCGGTTTTCGACAGAAACCGTGTGTATGGAGCTTTGGGATATGTCATCAACAAAAATATGAGGATTGAAGCGGGGTATATGAACCAGATTCAGGAAAACAGAAACCGTGGGCAGATCCAGATAGGATTTTACAACAATATTCCTTTTACAAAAAATGATTAAAAGTGAATGGTGAATTGTCGGCTCATTTCATGGTCAATTTGAGAGTATAAGAATTCACAATTCATGTATTGACAATTGACTTTTTAATAAAAACTAAAAAATCACACTCATGCACGCAGGAAAAAAATTCGGAGCAGCAGAATTTATTGTCTGGACGAGAAGAAGTATCTATTGTCTGGCTATTTTGGCAACAATTCCAACAGTAATGTACTTTTTGGGTTGGAAATTTCTTTCATTTCCATGGCAGCCCATCGCGATTATGGGGACAGCGGTGGCCTTCATTGTCGGGTTCAAAAATAATGCAAGTTATAGCCGGCTTTGGGAAGCAAGGCAGATTTATGGCGCAATTATCAATGACAGCCGCAGTTTCGGATATATCTTGAGAGATTCGCTTTCTGAAAAGGATAAAACTAAGGTGAAAGAAATGTTTTCAAGGCATTATGCCTGGTTAACGGCCCTTCGTTTTCAGCTTAGGGAGCCGAGAGCATGGGAAAATATGAATACGGAACAATATGAAGAATACGCTCAAAAATATGAAATCTCCGAAAGGCAGGCTAAGTTGGATGATGAATTGAAGAATTATCTTTCACATGTTGAGCTTCAATATATTTTAAGCAAGAAAAACCGTGCTACCCAGTTGATGGCAAGCCAGAGCAAGGAATTGTCTGAGGCTTATAAAAATGGACAAATTAATGATTTTCAATGGACACAGATCAATCAGCAGCTGGTAAAATTCACGGATCATCAAGGTAGGGCGGAACGAATTAAAAATTTTCCATATCCAAGAAATTTTTCGTCAATTACTACTTATTTGTTGCTTTTATTCATTTTTTTTGTGCCTTTTGGTTTGTTAAGAGAATTTGATAAGCTGGGAGACGGGACCATTATCGAAGGGTATACATTATGGTTCAATATTCCGTTTTCGCTGTTGGTGACATGGTGTTTCCATACATTAGACAGTGTAGGAGAGGCATCTGTAAATCCTTTTGAAGGAAGTCCGAATGACGTTCCGATCACCCAGATCAGCAGAACGATTGAAATTGATATGAGAGATATGCTGGATGAGTCTGATCTTCCGCCGGCAATTGCACCGAAAAATAATATTGTTCTTTAAAATTAAATACATTTAAATAATAATTTTAACTAAAAAAATAAATAAATGATTCACAATTATGTCATAATATCAATCGCGGTGTTATTGTCTGTGATGATATTGGTAATGATAGGACAAAAACTGAAGGTTGCCTACCCGATTTTTCTTGTAATAGCGGGACTTCTGATAAGTTTGATTCCGGGAATGCCGCATATTGAAATAGAACCGGATTTAGTATTCCTGATTTTCCTTCCTCCGATTTTATTTGAAGCGGCATGGTTTACCTCATGGCAGGACTTTCATAAATGGAGAAAACAGATTTTTTCGATGGCTTTCGGATTGGTTTTTCTTACTTCAATGGTCGTTGCTTACCTTTCATCATCCATTATTCCGGGACTTACGGTTGCAATGGGGTTCTTATTGGGAGGAGTGAACTCTCCGCCGGATGCGGTTGCTGCCACTTCAGTTTTGAAACACATGAAAATCCCAAAAAAAATTACAACAATCTTGGAAGGGGAAAGCCTGATTAACGATGCATCAAGTTTAATTGTATTTAAATTTGCCTTAGCTGCTGTAATTTCCGGGCAGTTTATTTTCGGGGAAGCGGTGAAAGATTTCTTTTCGATGGCAATCGGAGGAATTGCAGTGGGAGTGGGAGCGGGACTTCTTTTCGGAACGCTGTTGAAAATTATCCCGTCAAATTCTAATATCGATACCATTATTACTTTGATCGTTCCTTACGTAATGTATGTTGCAGCGGAACATTTTCACTTTTCGGGAGTTCTGGCTGTGGTTACGGGAGGTTTGTTGATGTCTTATAATTCGCATTGTTATTTAAGCCATACTTCCAGAATCCAGTCGGGAAATGTCTGGAGTGTGCTTATTTTCCTGATGAATACAATCATTTTCATCCTTATCGGATTAGAACTGCCGGTTGTAGTGGCTGCTATGAAAGATTATACTATTACTGAAGGAATTTTCTACAGTATCGTCATTGGAGGAGCAGTTATTTTTACAAGAATTTTATACAGCTATGCCTTAATGTATTTTCCCAGACTTTGTTCAAAAGAAATACGGTTGAAAACTCCGAAGCCGGATTGGCGCGAACCGTTCATCATCAGTTTTGCAGCAATGAGGGGAGTTGTTTCCTTGGCGGCGGCATTATCAATTCCTGCATTTTTACCGAACGGAGAAGCATTTCCGCATCGGAATATCATTTTATTCGTAACTTTCGTTATTATATTGATAACTTTAGTCGGACAAGGATTGTTACTCACCCCGATTTTAAAATGGTTAAAAATAGACGATGCGGGAAGTGAGCTTCCGGAAGAAAAACAGGAAGTGATCTTAATGAGGAAATTGAAGGAAACAGCTTTACAAAAACTGGATTCGGATTTTGCAGAGCTGGCACAGAAAAATAGCCTTGTACAGCATCAGAAGCACAAGCTTGAAAATGAAATGATGATGATGGCCGACAAAGTACAGTGTATGGCTTCTACAGGTGATTATGTTTCGGCTATGAGCGAAAATAAAGATGTGATGAGACAAGTGATTCAGGCGCAGAGAAATGAACTTCACCGTTTGAAACGTGAGAAAATTTTTGACGATCATGTGATGAGAACCATCGAAATGCAGCTTGATTTTGATGAAGCGAAAATTACAGGATTCTCGCACGGATAAATAGTTTCAAAACAAAAAAACATCAAATATGAGCAACCCAATTATTGTTGAACACAAAATAAATGCCTCCAAAGAGCAGATTTGGAAAGC
>CBFGVN010000228.1:0-5619 GCA_965651845.1 uncultured Chryseobacterium sp.
GTGATGGCAATTTATATCATCCTTCTTTTTCCTACTTTCATTTATCCGGTAGTTTTGGAGAGTTTAATGGAAGGACAGACTCCCGGGAAAAAAGTGATGAAAATCCGGGTGGTAAAAATAGATGGTTATCAGGCAGGTTTTGGTGATTATTTGATCCGTTGGGTTTTCAGAATTATCGATACTTCTTTTGCTGGAGTGGTAGGATTAATTTCTATGATTGTTTCCAAAAACAACCAGCGACTGGGAGATATTGCCTCCGGAACCGCGGTAATTTCTTTAAAGAACGACATCAATATTTCTCATACAATCCTGGAAAATATTCACGAAAATTATATTCCGACTTTTCCACAGGTGATTGCGCTGACGGACAATGATATGAGAATTATCAAAGATAATTACACAAAAGCCTTGAAAATCGACGACAGACAAATTATTTCTAAGCTTTCCGAAAAGATTAAGACCATTTTAAAACTGGAAATTGATGGTACAAAAATGACAGAAAGACAGTTTATTGGAGTTATTATCAAAGATTATAATTATTATACCGGCAAGGATAGCTAATCTATCTTTTAATTTTTGGCTAAAGCCAATTTGCGCTTTCAATTCTCATAAACGGGCTAAAGCCCGTTCCTATTGATGAAATTATTCAGCAAAATTTATTTCGTTTATTTGTGGAAAAGCATTTGTGAAATTTGTGTTTAAATATTTTTAAGATCAAAATTTTCTTGATTTAGATCAAAAACTGTAACGGTTTGGTTTTTGTATTTTTATTCTTAATTAAAACTTAGATTATGAGATTCGAAAATAATAAATCAGGAAACGGCGGAGTGATTACTTTAAATAACGAAATCAAAGAAATCGGAAGACTTACGTACACAATTTTCCCTGAAGAAAACAGATTTATCATTTCTTTCGTTTTGGTACATCCAGAATTTGAAGGTCGCGGAATGGGAAAATATTTGGTCGAAGAAGCCATTAAATTCGCAAGAGAAAATAACTGGAAAGTCTATCCTCACTGTTCGTATGCAAGATCTGTGATGATGAGAATGAGTGATGTGGATGACGTTTTTTTACAGCGTTAGCACTTCATTCACCAGAATTTCTTCAATATCATCCGGATAATCGACTTTAAGGTGCTGATCAGAAGCAACCCAATTTTGTATTTCCTCCAATTTTAAAACTTTAGAATTCGGAATTCCCATTTTGTCCAAGGCACAAGCGTTACACTCCTGCTCATATTGGTTATGAATTGGGATGACGAATAATTTTTTATCCATAAAAAGTGCTTCGGCAGGAGTTTCAAAACCGGCGTTACATAAAATACCGTCGCAGTTTTCAAAATATTTCAAATATTGAATTTCATCAATTGGAAAAACCTCAACATTAGCATCTTTAAACTGAAGCTTACTGTATTTAGAAAAAATTTTCCATTCTACAGGAATTTGCTTTAGAATAGCAATGATATTTTCATCTGAAAAACTGGGAAGATAAACCAGGTAAAACCCTTTTTTATCGGGATTAAGATTTCGTATTTTTTTTCGAATTACAGGCTTTTTAATCTGCGGATGATAATTTTCAAAATGAAATCCGATCTTTCTTTCGCTTGGAACATAATATTTTAGTACCATTTCCCCAAAGAAATCTTTCTTTTCAGGTTTTGGAGTTTCTTTAAATAGCATGGAAGCCTGATGGCTCAGCTCAATCATCGGATATTTTTTCAATTTGCTGGCCCAGCCTGTTAAAGGCTCGTAATCATTGATAATTAAATCATACCCTGAAAGATCAATTTTTTTAATGATTGTAATGGCTTCAAGAAAACTATTCTCTGTAAACGTTTTTCGATAGGATAAACCGCCTGTTTTATCATAAAGAAGGGAAATTCCTTTATATTGAAAATTAACGTCGAAATCAGCCTTTAATTGCGATTGGTGTCCGCTGATCAAAGTATCAACCGATGCATATTTTTTTAGAATAGGAACAATTTCCTGCGCACGCGCAACGTGTCCGTTTCCGGTTCCCTGAAATGCATATAAGATTTTCATTTTGTAAAATTGGTAACGATCTTTAAAAGCTCTGTACTGTCAATATCCTGAATTTCCTCTGCTCCATCATCTTTAAGCAAATGTTTATGATCATCATAATAAAAAATCTTCCATTCTTTGTCGTGATATTCCAAAGCGGAAAGATTTTCGATCCAGTCGCCGGAATTCAGATAAGTACAGGAACCTTTTTTATTCACAACTTCACGAATCTGCGGCTGATGAATATGCCCACAAATCACATAGTCATAATGATTGTCGATGGCCAGTTCGGAGGCAGTTAATTCAAAATCACCGATATACTTTACGGCTTTTTTTACATTATTTTTAATCTTTTTTGAAAATGAATATTTTTCTCTACCCATTTTCTCCAGGAACCAATTTACAATATTATTGATTACAATTAGCAGGTCGTAGCCTTTTCCACCCAATTTTGCAATCCATTTTGAATGCTGAACGGACGCATCAAAAACATCCCCATGAAAGATCCAGGTTTTTTTCTCGTTGATGTCTAAACAGATTTTGTTACATACCTTTAATTTGCCCAATTCGAAGTCGGTAAACTTACGGAACATCTCGTCGTGATTTCCTGTAATGTAATAAACATCTGTGCTTTTAGTAGCAAATGAAAGGATCTTTTTAATCACTTTCAGATGGGGTTTAGGAAAGTAAGACTTTTTGAATTGCCAGATATCGATGATATCGCCGTTTAAAACTAAAGTTTTAGGCTGAATAGAATTAAGATACCTCAGTAATTCTTTAGCCTTACATCCATAAGTTCCCAAATGAACATCCGATATGACAACTAACTCAACGTTTCTTTTCATAATCTTTTGCAAAGAAACTAATTGAAAATTAATTGAATATGAATGTTATATTAATTTTATAGAGTCTCCATCAACTCTTCTGTGATTTCCATGTTGTGATAAACGTTTTGTACGTCGTCGTCGTCTTCAAAACGTTCAAGCATTTTCATATTCGCTTTGAACTGTTCTTCATTTACTTCTTTTGTAAGATTCGGAATTCTTTGAAGTTCTGCGCTTTTCGCTTCGATTCCAAGCTCATCTAATTTGTGAGATAAAGATCCGAAATCTTCAAAAGCCGTAGTGATCATTACTTCTTCATCATCTTTTTCCACATCTTCTGCACCGCCATCGATCATTTCCATTTCGAAGTCATCCCAATCCATCTTGATCTGAGATAAATCAATCGTAAAGATTCCTTTTCTATCGAAGATAAACGCCAATTCACCATTCTTACCAAGGTTTCCATCGAATTTATTGAAAATGGCTCTTACGTTGGCAACCGTTCTTGTTGAATTGTTGGTCGTACATTCCACAAAGAACGCGACACCACCTTGTCCGTATCCTTCATAAGTAATTTCTTCATAATTTTCTGCATCTGCACCACTTGCCTTTTTGATAGCTCTTTCCACATTATCTTTTGGCATGTTTGCTCCTTTTGCATTTTGGATGCATCTTCTCAATGCTGGATTTGATTCTGGATCTGTACCTCCTGCTTTTACTGCTAATGCGATATCCTTACCTATTTTAGAAAAAGTTTTAGCCATTTTATCCCATCTGGCCATCTTAGAAGCTTTTCTATATTCAAATGCTCTTCCCATTTTTATTTTTAAATTTTCAACAAAAATAATTAAAAGTCAACGAAAAAAAAATACCCCCAGAAAACTGGAGGTATTTATTATTTAGAAAAATTAATTATTTTCTTTTCTTTTTAACTACTTTTTTCTTAGCCGGAGCTTTTTTAGTAGCTTTTTTCACTGGAGCATCTTCGTAATCTTTTTTCTTGATTGCGTTCCACTCATCAGCGTTTTCGATAGCTCTTACAACTACTTTTCTATCAACTTGTCTTTCAGCATCAGAAGCTGTAGCAGGAACAGTAGCTTTAGATTTACCAACACCTACAGATTTAAGAGCGTTAGGATCTACACCTCTTGCATCTAAAGCAGCAACTACAGCAGCAGCTCTTTCTCTAGATAACTTCAAGTTGTAAGCTTCAGAACCTTTAGCATCAGTTTGACCTTCTAATAGATAGTTACCTCCATCTTTCTTAATGATAGCAGCAGCTCTATCTAATGCTGGAGTAGATTCAGCTTTGATTGTAGCTTTGTTGAAGTCGAAGTAAACATTCTTAACTTCATTTTCAACGTCGATAGCAGTTTGAGTCTTAGGTTTAGGACATCCGTTGTATTCTGGAAGACCTGGAACAGTAGGACAAGCATCATCTTTATCAAGGATACCGTCACCGTCCGTATCTGGCCAAGGACAACCGTTGTTTTCAGCAGGACCTGCAACTGTAGGACAAGCATCATCTTTGTCGATTACACCGTCACCATCAGTATCTGGCCAAGGACAACCGTTGTTTTCAACTGGACCAGCTACATCTGGACATTGATCGTCTTTATCTGGAACTCCGTCACCGTCTGTATCAGGACATCCTTGGAATTCTGGTAAACCAGGTGTATCTGGACACAAATCGTCTTTGTCTAAGATACCATCCTTATCTCTGTCTCTGTTACCAAATCTGAATAATAGAGATGCAGAAGCTTGCCAGAAGTTAGCAACTGTAGATTTATCACCTGGAGTTGATACGTAATCTCCCTGAACACCTAAACCGAAGTTTTTAGTTACCCAGAAGTTAGCACCAGCA
The DNA here is from genome assembly GCA_965651845.1 of uncultured Chryseobacterium sp. Classification (GTDB taxonomy): domain Bacteria; phylum Bacteroidota; class Bacteroidia; order Flavobacteriales; family Weeksellaceae; genus Chryseobacterium. The sequence continues at coordinate 4,710 of CBFGVN010000228.1, forward strand.
CCTGTAGCAAGAGTAAAGAAGTTAGCTTTACCATTTTCATTACCGTTATCTCCATTCTGTACCCACTCACCGTTTGCATCAGTTCTTGGGAAAGTAAGAGAAGTATAGTCATGTCTTAGGTAGTTAGCACCAACTCTTAAATATGGATCGAACCAAGATTCTTCATTCCATAAAAGACCTGCAGCTTTAGCTTGGAAACCAAGACCTGTCATCAACATAAACTCTTTACCCATGTTGAATCTTTTGTTTTCAACATTTCCTACAGTAGTTTGCCAGTCAATAACTAAACCTTTACCAATGTTTCTAGCCACTGTAAGTTTAGATAATGGAGGTGTAATAGAGAAGTTGTTCATATTGAACATTGTCTTCGTCAAATTTTTAGCAGCAAAAGTATTACTGAAGCCATTTCTTACTGCTAAGTGATTTTCCGCGTGAGCACCAACTCCGATTAACCACGGATTGTTGGTAGTCTGAGCGAACACAGTAGAAGCAACAGTAAGTGCCAATGCTGAAATTCCTAATTTTAGATTTTTCATAGAATTAAATGATTAAATAATTGATAATGCAAAATAAATATAATTTTTCTTTATATACAAAGTTTTTCAAATGATTTTTAACTTTTCTTTAATATTCTGTCTAGGTTACGTTTATTTTCTCTATCTTTTATGCTTTCCCTCTTATCAAAAAGTTTTTTCCCTCTGGCTAAGGCAATCAGAACCTTTGCTTTTCCCCGGTCATTGATATATAGTTTCAAAGGTACTATAGTATTTCCTGCATCCTTTAACTTTTTTTCGAGTTTTTGCATTTCTTTTTTGTGCAACAGCAATTTTCGTTCCCTTTTTGTTTTATGATTGTAAAAAGTACCTAATTTATACTCATCAATCATCATATTAATGATATACAATTCCCC
>CBFGVN010000229.1:0-5584 GCA_965651845.1 uncultured Chryseobacterium sp.
TAAGGTGTTCATGAAGAATTGTAGCGTTTACTTGGTTTAAGAATTCCCTTCATTATACGGCAACCTGTTCATGATCGACCTTCCCAGTGAAATTTCATCGGCATATTCCAGCTCATCTCCCACCGAAATCCCTCTCGCAATGCTTGAAAAATTAACACTAAAGCTTTTAAACTTTTTGTAGATATAATAAGCCGTTGTATCGCCTTCCATCGTAGCACTCAGCGCAAAGATCAATTCTTTTACCCTGCCTTCATTCAGTTTTTTTTCAATGCTTGGAATATTTAATTGATTGGGACCTACGCCTTCCATCGGGGAAATTTTTCCGCCTAAAATCAAATATTTTCCACTGTATTTTCCTGTATTTTCAATGGCAATAACATCCCTGACATCTTCTACGACGCACATCAGTTCATCATTTCTTTTTTCATTGCTGCAGATTTCGCAAACATCAAAATCAGAAAAATTATGACATTCTTTGCAATATTTTATTTCATTGACAAGGCTAATCACGGAATTCCCAAGACTTACCGCTCTGGAATTGGGCTGTTTCAATAAATGTAATGCTAAACGTAAAGCCGTTTTCCTGCCAATTCCGGGCAATCCCGAAATCTCATCCACTGCTTTTGCCAAAACTTTACTTGGGTAATCCATAATACAAAAATAGTGATTATTGTTGATAGTTTATCGTTGTTGGCTGCTAGTTTAGCTATAAAAAGAAGTTTAAATTTAATGATTAATAAATCTCCACTATTTGACTTAATAAATTTTCTTATTATCTGTTTCTTAAGGATTAATATTAAAAATTAATTATAATTAAGTTAAAACAAAAACTCTAAAACCGAAACACTTTCCCTTCCATCTCTCATCTTCCATCTTAAATTAAAAACCTTTATCTTTGAATTTCTAAATATTAACTTGAAAAAAATAAACTAAATGGTACTTAACAATTTAAATTATCCATTGGATTTTAAATTTAAGATCACAACATTAGCCAGTGATTTTAATATCACGGACAAAAACGGAAACTATGTTGCTTACGTTCGTCAGAAAATGTTTAAATTGAAAGAAGATGTAGTCATTTTCAATGATGAGAGCAAATCAAAAGAACTTTTCAGAATCAGAGCTAATAAATGGATCGATTTTAATGCTTCTTATTCCATCAATGAGGTCGCAACCGGAAAAAACTTCGGAAGGCTTGCCAGAAAAGGAATGCGTTCTCTTTGGAAATCTACCTACAATATTCTGGATGAAAATGATCAGCAGAAGTTTATCATAACAGAAGATAATGCATGGACAAAATTCTTCGACGGACTGGTAAGTGAGATCCCGATTATCGGAATGTTTACCGGATATTTTCTTAACCCGGCGTATACCGTAAGAGGTGTTGACGGAAAAGAATATTTTAAACTAAAGAAAATGCCTTCTTTCTTCGGAAGAAGATTCCAGCTGGACAGAATGATTGATATTGATGATGAAGACGAAAGTTTAGTCATTCTTTCATTCTTAATGATGGTTCTTCTGGAAAGAGCAAGAGGATAAATAATATAAACCACAAACAATGAAATACGTAATTATTTTCTTTTCAGCACTTCTGTTGGCTGCCTGTAAAAAAGAACAGCAGACCGTTTCAAATTACGCGCTAGCGGAAGATTCTTTAACAACTGTTCAGGATACGGCAAAAACAGAGGTTTCTACAGGAAAAATTTTAGTTGAAAACTTTCCTTTCCCAAAAGAAATTAAGGAATGTTCGTGTTATTTTGCAAAAAATAAAAAAGATTTCGAAGCAGAAAAATACATTTATGCCGATGATGCCGGAAAAACGGCCTACATGAAACTTGATGGAAAAAGAGTCGCCATGAATCTTATCTCTTCAAGTGATATGGAAGTGGATGAAGAACTGAACAAAGAAATAGAAAATGAGAATTATAAAATTTCTGTAAAAGGTAAAAAGATAAAAAACGAAGAAGCTCTGTTGTTTGAAGGAACTTTAACCATCGAAAAACCAGACGGAACCGTAGTCACAATGCCTATTTACGGTGAATGTGGATGTTAACAAACCTAATAACGAGGCAAAATTGCTAAAATGCAAAATTGCCAATTGAGGCAAAAAGGTAAGGATGCTGATACATAGCAAATTCGCCTTTTTGCCTTTTTGCTTTTCTGACCCTCTTTTATTTCGTAATTTTGAGAAAAATAAAAATTCATGGAACTATCTAATATAGAACCGCAAATAATCTGGAAAAATTTTTCCAAGCTAAATGCTGTTCCAAGACCATCAAAAAAAGAAGAAAAAGTAATTGCCTTCATCAAAGAATTCGGTGAAAATTTAGGACTGGAAACTACAGTAGATGAAGTAGGAAATGTGATCATCAAAAAGCCCGCAACTGCTGGGATGGAAAACCGTAAATCTGTTGTCCTTCAATCACACCTGGATATGGTTTGCCAAAAGAACAACGATATTGATTTCGATTTTGAAACAGAAGGCATCAAAATGGAAATCGACGGAGACTGGGTAAAGGCAAAAGGAACAACTCTAGGAGCTGACAACGGTTTGGGAGTGGCTACGATTATGTCCATTCTTGAAAGCTCAGATATTCCGCATCCTGCTTTAGAAGCTCTTTTCACTATCGATGAAGAGACAGGGATGACGGGAGCCTTGGGGTTGAAACCCGGACAATTAACCGGAGATATTTTATTAAATCTTGATACGGAAGAGGATGACGAAATTGATATAGGCTGTGCCGGCGGAATTGATGTGACGATCACTCAAACCTACGAAGTGGAGCCCGCAAAAGGTCAGATTGTAAGATTTGAAGTAAAAGGTCTTCAAGGCGGTCACTCCGGAATGGATATTCATAAAGGGTTAGGAAATTCTAATATTATTTTAGGAAGGTTGCTTTATGCGGCTTTGGAAAAGGAAAATATTCAGTTGATTTCTATTGACGGCGGTGGATTGAGAAATGCAATTCCAAGAGAAGCTGTTGCGATTGTTTCTGTTAGAAATGCGCAGGAATTTATAGAAGAAGTAACAACAGGCCTTAAAAAAGAAATCTTAGAGGAATTTGCTACCATTGAACCTGGGCTTCAAATTAATATTGAAAATTCTACAACATCTGAAAAAGCTATTTCAGAGGCAGATTCGAAAAAAATCATTTTGGCGTTGAAATCTCTTCACAATGGCGTATACAGAATGAGTCCGGATGTAAAAGATCTTGTGGAATCATCAAACAATGTAGCAAGAGTTGAACTAAAAGGCGGCGAGCTTAAAATTTTAAATCTTTCCCGCTCTTCTGTAGAATCTACTAAGTATTCAGTTGCAGAACAGTTGAAATCTGTTGCAGAATTAGCCGGAATGAATACCGTATTCAGCGGTTCTTATCCGGGATGGAAGCCAAAACCGGGCTCTGAAATTGTTCAGCTGATGGAGAAAATCTATGTTGAGAAATTTAATGAAAAGCCTCATGTAGTAGCCTGTCATGCCGGTTTGGAATGTGGAATCATCGGAGCCAATTATCCTGAAATGGAAATGGTAAGCTTTGGACCTACTATCAGAGGAGCGCATTCGCCGGATGAAAAAGCAAACATCCCGTCCACACAGAAATTCTGGGGTTTTACTAAAGATATTTTAGCGAATATTCCTTTAAAATAAGAAGATAAAATTGCTATATGAAATATCCAAAGTCGCTTTGATTTTGGATATTCTTTTTCCAAATTGATACAATGACAAAAAAATTACTTTTAATCTTTGGCTTGCTACTTTTTATCAAACATTTTTCTCAATCAGAAAAATTAATTGGTGAGTGGTTTCTTGATCGAACAGTAAAGTCTGACGGAAATAATTTAGAAATTAACAACCCTAAATATTCAATGTTCCTCACCTATAAAATCAATCCTAATGAATTAATGATTAATAACATTAAGTTTAAAGCCAAATTTTCTGTAGATCAAATAAAGCTTGATAACAGAAATTTTAAATATTGGTTTGAAAAAGATTATTTATTAATTCAGGAAGGAAATGAAATTTCTCTATTTTTAAAAGCAGATAATTTTATAAAGAAATACCCCGAATTTGAACCCAAAATTGAGATAAGAAATAATGACAGCGTAATAGTTGCTAATCAAATCATTCATCCGATATTTAATAACGAAAAAACTTTTGATGATTTTATAATACCGCTGATGACTCAAGAATCCTCAAAAAATATGAATGATTTATATTTTAATGCTGAGTATATTTTAACAAAAGATAATAAAATTACTGATATTAAAATTATAAATAAACGTACTCCACAATATGATTCTCAGTTTATTCAGGCATTAAAAAAAGCTGAAAAGTATTACGAAAATCCTTACAAAAAGAATTTACTTGTAGTCGAAGAAAAACATTTCCTGAAATGGTATGATGATTTAAAAGACAATTCAGAAAAGGAGTTACATAATTATATATATGAGGGATCCAGATTTTATGATAATAATAATTTTGAAAAAGCAATAGAAAAGCTTAGTAAAATTGATCAATTGAACATTAAAGACAATAAATTTATGATGAATATTCATGATGCTTATATAAAATTAGGAATATCATATCTTGCTCTAGGTAAAAATGATCAGGCATGTATTAATTTTAAAAAAGCAGGTAATTTAACAGATTTTGCAGTAAGAAATTATTTAAAAGATTTTTGTAAATAATATGAAAAGTATCACAGTATTTTGTGGTTCTAGCTTCGGCTCAGATCCTGTTTTTGAGGAACAGGCAGCTTTACTTGGACAAACATTGGCAAAACAAAATATTCAATTGGTTTATGGCGGTTCAAACACAGGACTGATGAAGGCTGTTGCAGATGGCGCTTTGAACGAAGGCGGAAAAGTAACCGGAGTTCTGCCCCATTTTTTGCAATCCAAAGAAATCGCTCATAAAAATCTCACCGAATTGATTTTAGTTGAGACCATGCACGAAAGAAAAACCAAAATGAATGAATTGTGCGACGGCGTCATTGTTCTACCCGGAGGTTACGGAACATTAGAAGAATTTTTCGAAATGATTACATGGGCGCAGCTTGGCCTTCACAAAAAGCCGATCGCTGTTTTGAATATTGACGGATTCTATGATGATTTGATTAGGCTAACTCAGACAATGGTTGATAAAGGATTTCTAAAGCAAATCAATCGGGATATGTTGTTAATTAGCAACAATATTGATGAGTTATTGGAAATGATGAAAACTTATAAAGCTCCAACGGTTGGGAAATGGATTTCGAAGGAAGAAATTTGATAATGAAAAAAGAGGTATCATGTATTTCTTCTCTTTTATTAAAAAAAAGAAATAAAAGACTAATTTTATCTGTATATTCAGAACTATTTTTAACGGGTAAACACTACCATTAAGGACATTCTGAAATACATCAATCACCAGCATTACAATACTTTGATATATGAAAACACTTACAAATTTCTTTTGTCTGACATTATTTCTCAGTTTCTTTTGGAGCTTTTCACAGAACCAAAACCTTCTGCCAGGTGAAAATATTATAAAAACAGATAATCCATTAAAATCAGAACTTGATCTGGAAGTAGATAAATATGT
>CBFGVN010000230.1:0-5578 GCA_965651845.1 uncultured Chryseobacterium sp.
AAGGATAAAAATCAAACGTATAAAGTTTTGATAGCCAATTTACCTTCAATAATTATTGACAGAAAATTCGCTGAAGTAAAAGATTACCAGGATATTCAGAAAGATTATGCTTATACTTTTGAAGCAATGAAAAAAATTGATTTTGATCTCTGGGTAGCCTCTCATGCAAGTCAGTTTGAGCTGAATACCAAACGAAAAGCAGGAGATCCTTACAACCCGAAACTGTTTACGGACAAAGAAATATATTTTCAGAAACTTGGAAAATTAGAAGCGGATTATCTGGAAAAAATAAAAAAAGATTCATCAGAAAAATAGAAGTAACAAATGAAAATATTAGCATTTGCAGGAAGCACATCTTCCACCTCTATCAACAGAGAACTGGTAAAATTTGTTTTGAAAGATTTTCAGGATGAAGAAATTAATTTAATTGATCTTAATGATTTCGATATGCCCGTTTTTTCCGTTGACCGCGAAAAAAAAGGGTTTCCGGACGCCGCCCATCACTTCTTGAAAGTCATTGAAGAATGCGACGTGATCATTTGTTCCCTGGCAGAACACAACAGGTCTTACAGTGCAGCTTTTAAAAACGTTTTCGACTGGGCTTCAAGAATTAACGTAAAAGTTTTTCAAAACAAACCCATGCTTCTGATGTCGACTTCACCTGGTGGTTACGGCGGTGGAAATGTGATGAATACAGCAAAAACATTCTTCCCAAATTTCGGAGCCGATATTAAAGACACTTTTTCACTTCCGAAATTTTACGAAAATTTTGATTTCGAAAGCGGGGTTATCAATCCTGAAATGCTGAAAGATTTGAAAAACACGATCGAAAATTTTAAAAATCAGGTTAAAAATCAATGACAAAAGGAAGATTAGAAGCTTTCAGCGATGGAGTTTTGGCCATCATTATTACCATCATGGTTCTTGAGCTCAAGTTACCGGAGGGAGACACCTGGGCAAGCCTGAAACCTATTTTGCCGAAATTTTTAGCCTATATTTTCAGTTTTATTTATATTGGAATTTATTGGAACAACCATCATCACTTGTTTCAGATGGTAAAAAAAGTGAACGGAGGAATTCTTTGGGCCAATCTTCACCTTCTATTCTGGCTTTCGCTGATGCCGGTTGCCACAGAATGGATCGGAGAAACACGTTTTGCCAAAAATCCTGTCGCCGCTTACGGTATCGGATTGATTATGAGTGCCGTTGCATATACCATTATGGAAAATTTAATCATCAAAAATGAAGGTGAAAATTCAAAATTAAAAGAAGCAATCCATTCAAAATTCAAAGAATATATCTCTATTGTATTTTATGTTTTAGGATTCGCCACTTCATTTTTTTATCCTTATATTGCTATCGGTTTTTATTATCTCGTTGCATTGATATGGCTGATTCCGGACAGAAGAATTGAAAAATCCTTAAAAGAAAATTGATATGGAAACACATGAATATGTAAACGGGGAAATTACCATCATCTGGCAGCCCCAAAAGTGCATCCACTCTGCGGTTTGTGTAAAAACCCTACCCAAAGTGTACAACCCGAAAGAAAGACCGTGGCTGAAACCGGAAAATGCAACCGCGACAGAACTTAAAAATCAAATAGACTTGTGCCCATCCGGAGCATTAAGTTATAAATTCAATACCGAAAAATAAATGGCGATTATTGTAAAAGCAAGCTTAGGAAAAGAAAAATATTATACAGAAGTTGTCGCCGGGGAAAATACCCTCATCACCGACGAACCTGTAGACAAAGGAGGAGGAAACAAAGGCTTCAACCCCTTCGAAATCCTGGCAACATCGCTGGCAAGCTGTACTGCTGCAACATTGAGAATGTACATTGACAGAAAAGAATGGGATATTGAAAAAATAAACGTGGAAGTAGAACTGGAAAATTTTCCTTTAACCAAAAGAGCGGTTTTTAAAAGAGATATAAGCTTTGAAGGAACAAATCTTGACGAAGAACAACTGAAAAGGCTTCATACCATTGCAGACGCCTGCCCTGTTCATAAAATTTTAATAAACGATATAGAAGTATTAACCAAATTTTCATAATATGATTGAAGTAAAACAAAACAACGACGCAAAACACGGAAATTTTGCAGCATTCATAGACGGAAGCCGCGCAGGAATGATGACCTATACCTGGGCCGGAGAAGAGAGGTTTATCATCGACCATACTGAAGTGGAAGAAGCATACAACGGACAAGGCGTTGGAAAAGAAATGCTTTTGACTGCGGTAGATTTTGCAAGAAAAAACGGGAAAACCATTATTCCGCTTTGTCCTTTTGCAAAAGCTACTTTCCAGAAACATGAAGAGCTTCAGGATGTTCTGGTAAATCAGACGCAAGCTTAGTTTTAGGCTAAGATTGAGGTTGAGATTGATGATTGATTTTAAATTTAATCTAAATCTTTAGATGCTTCAACAAGCTCAGCCTGACATCGCTACAAATCAACCGTTAATATTACAGATAGTATTAGAGTTGTCAGGCTGAGCTTGTCGAAGCATCTCAAACAAACTAAAATACAGAAACCTTTCGGCTTAAAATCCGGAAGGTTTTTTTCTTTTTCAGCAGAACATAAAAAAACTATATTTGTAAAATTTTAATCGAGTAAAATATGTCTCCAATTATATTATTATCCATCATTATCGTCTATTTCGCATTGCTGCTTTGGGTAGCATACAGAACCGGAAAAGGAAGTGATAATGAGAGTTTCTTCATCGGAAACCGTAAAAGTAATTGGATGCTCGTTGCCTTTGGAATGATCGGAACTTCCCTTTCGGGTGTAACTTTCGTGAGTGTTCCGGGAGCGGTTGGAAATGATAAATTTGCATATTTACAGATCACTTTAGGATACCTTATCGGATATATGGTCATTGCCTACGTTCTTCTTCCTTTGTATTACCGCTTAAAATTAACCTCCATTTACGGCTATCTCCAGCAAAGGATGGGACAGCTTTCTTATAAATCGGGAGCATGGATTTTCATTGTTTCGAGATTGGTGGGAGCGACTGCAAGATTGTATCTGGTGGTGAATATTTTACAGGTTTCAATTCTTGATAGTTTAGGGGTTCCGTTTATCGTGACGACTTTGATTATTTTGGCGATGATTATCCTTTATACTTATGAAGGAGGCGTTAAAACTATTGTTTGGACAGATACTTTACAAACTTCTTGTATGTTGTTGGGATTGATCATCTGCACGGTTTATATGCTGAATCATTTGGGATTAAATGTCGGAGAAAGTTTTGCAGCAATGAATGAAAAAGGCTACACAAAAATTTTCGATTTTGATCCGAATCAGAAGAGTTTCTTTATTAAACAAATTTTGGCAGGAGCTTTTATCACCATTACCATGACGGGAATTGATCAGGAAATGATGCAGAAAAGCTTATCCGTAACAAGACTGAAAGATTCTCAGAAAAACATGGTGACACTTGGCTTTATTTTGCTTGGGGTAATTTCACTTTTCCTTTATATGGGCGGGCTTCTGCACCTTTACGGAGCGCAGGAAAATGTAACAAGCGCAGGGGATCAGTTATTTCCGGATATTGCATTGAATCATATGCCGCCGTTTATTTCGATTATCTTTATTATTGCCCTAATTTCAGCCCTATTTCCAAGCGCAGACGGTGCAATGACGGCTTTGACCTCATCTTTATGCATTGATATTTTCGGAATGAGAGATAAGACTCATTGGGATGACGGCAAAAAAGAAAAATTCAGGAAAAATGTACACTTGCTTGTCGCATTGGCTTTCCTGGTTATGGTGATTATTTTTAAAATTATTAATGATAATTCCATGATTGGTTTAATTCTTAAATTGGCAGGATTTACTTACGGACCACTTTTAGGACTTTTTGCTTTTGGAATTTTTACTAAATATAAAGTGAAGGACAACTTGGTTCCTTTTATTTGTATTATAGCTCCGGTTATTTCTTTCTTTATTGATAAATATCAGGAAACGCTTTTCGGAGAGTTTAAAATCGGACTGGAATTGTTGATTATTAATGGATTGCTGACGTTTATCGGGCTTTGGTTGATTAGGAAGAAATAATCTTTAAGTTTTGGCTGAAGCCAATTGAATGTTGATTTATTTAAAAAACGGGCTAAAGCCCGTTCCTATTGATGTCGTTAATAACTTTAAACATAAAACCTTAAACCCAAAACCTAAAAACCTATGAAAAAAATTATTCAATTATTCTTACTGGTCTTTGCCGTAAGCTTTATTTCGGCCCAGGAATTTGAAATTTCTACGTTGAGAATCGGTCCGTATAAAATTTTTATGAAAAATGATGAAGCGGATCAATTCGGGACAAAATTAAAGCAGACCAACTACGAACTTAAAAACGTCGTAAAATATAATGGCGAAACGATTTTAATTGCTACCAATCCTGATTATGACGATCAAGGAAAAGAGAATGGGAAAATTGTAATCCAGGGACTTTCTACAAAAAGCAAAAAATTCAAAACAAAAAGCGGAATCGGAATCGGAAGTACAAAAGATGACGTGATCAATGCTTATAAAAACTATCCAAGCTACAGCGTTTATCCCAATTATGATGATAAAGGCAATAAGCAGAACAATTCCAGCAATTTTATTCTGAATGATCTGGATGCGGGAACTACGCTTACTTTTACCATTACAAATAACATTGTGACCGAGATGTCTGTTTTCATGAACGAAGGCTGCTAAAACATTAAAAATATTCAACTAATTAAAAATCCGGATTTTATGTCCGGATTTTTGCATTTCCGTAACCCGCTAAAAAATTGTAAATTCGCGTGCAAATAAATCTTATATAATGAGTAAAAGTATCGAAGAGTTAAAATCTCTTACTACACAAATCAGAAGAGACATTTTAAGAATGGTTCATGCTGTAAATTCCGGCCACCCGGGAGGAAGTTTAGGTTGTACTGAATACTTCACAGCCCTTTACGGAAAGGTAATGAACTATCATCTTCCTTTCACAATGGAAGGTAAAAATGAAGATCATTTCTATCTTTCAAACGGACACATTTCTCCGGTATTCTATTCTACTTTGGCTAGATTCGGCTTTTTTCCGGCGGATGAATTGAGAACTTTCAGAAAACTAGATTCAAGATTACAGGGCCACCCTACGACTCATGAGGGGCTTCCTGGAGTAAGAATCGCTTCAGGTTCTCTTGGACAGGGACTTTCTGTAGCTCTTGGTGTTGCTGAAGGTAAGAAATTGGATGGTGATAACTCTCTTGTATACTCTCTTCACGGAGATGGGGAATTGCAGGAAGGACAAATCTGGGAGGCATTGATGTACGCTGCTGCTAAAAAAGTTGACAATATCATTTCAACAATCGACTACAACGGACGTCAGATCGATGGTGATACTGAGGATGTATTGAGCTTAGGAAATCTTCATGCAAAACTTGAGGCTTTCGGATGGATCGTTTTGGAGGAGAAAAACGGAAACGATCTTGAAGCGGTAATTGCTATTTTAGAAAAAGCAAAAACTGAAACAGGAAAAGGAAAACCTGTAGCCATCATTCTTCATACAGAAATGGGTTATGGTGTAGATTACATGATGGGAACTCACGCT
>CBFGVN010000231.1:0-5567 GCA_965651845.1 uncultured Chryseobacterium sp.
CAATGCATTGGAAAATTTGGAAAAAGAAGCCGGAAGTTTGTCTTTTGATCAAATAAAAACCCAAACACAGGAAAACTGGAATCAAGAATTAAATAAAATTGTCATCAAAGGTTCTGAAACAGAGAAAACAAACTTTTATACGGCGATGTATCATACCTTCATTAATCCGACCACTTATATGGATGTAAATGATGAATATAAAGGTTTAGATCAAAACATTCATAAAGCCGAAGATTTTACAAATTATACGACTTTTTCACTTTGGGATACGTATCGTGCGCTTCATCCTTTTTTCAACATTATTCAACCGAAAAGAAACGGGGATATGGTGAAATCGATGATGGCTCATTACGATCAGTTTTCCATGAAAATGCTGCCAATTTGGTCGCATTATGCTAATGACAATTGGTGTATGAGCGGCTATCACAGTGTGAGTGTTGTTGCAGATGCCATCATTAAAGGAAATTATCAAGGTGATGCAAAAGAAGCATTGAAAGCTTGTATTGCGACGGCCAACAAAAGAGATTACGAAGGCATCGGACAATATATCGATTTGGGATATATTCCTGCTGAAAAAAACGGAACTTCGGTTTCCAATACGTTGGAATATGCTTATGACGACTGGGCCATTGCCCAATTGGCGAAACATTTGGGTGAAACGGAAATTTACAATCAATTCATCAAACGTTCTGAAAACTGGAAAAATAATTTTGATAAAGCAACTGGATTTATGCGTCCCCGCTTGGCAGATGGAAGTTTTAAAAAAGATTTCAATGCATTAAGTACACATGGACAAGGCTTTATTGAAGGAAATTCATGGAATTACAGTTTTTTTGTTCCACAAAATCCGGATGAATTAATCAAATTAATGGGCGGAAAGAAAAAATTCGCTTCCAAATTGGATGAATTGTTTACAATGCATTTACCGGACGAGTTTTTTGCTGATACGGAAGACATTACCAGAGAAGGAATTATCGGAGGCTATGTTCACGGAAACGAACCCGCACATCACGTTGCTTATCTTTACAATTGGGCAGGACAGCCGTGGAAAACTCAGGCACAGATCAGAAGAATTTTAGAAATGCAATATAAAGCAACTCCCGATGGATTGGGCGGAAATGATGATGCAGGACAAATGAGCGCTTGGTATATTTTGAGTTCGCTTGGCTTTTATCCTGTTGCTCCGGGTTCGGAAGATTATGCAATTGGAAGTCCGGCAATTGACAATGCTGTTCTGAATTTGGAAAACGGAAAAACGTTTGAAATTGAAGCAATCAATCAAAGCCCGAAGAACGTGTATGTTGAAAAAATTCTTTTAAATGGGAAAGAAATTAAAAACTTTACGTTGAAACATTCTGATATTGTGAATGGTGGGAAGTTGAGTTTTTATATGTCTTCTAAACCTAGAAAATAATTTTATTTAAACACAAATTGCACTAATTTTTTACACAAATTCCCACTAATAGTTATATGCATTTAGTTTGTCATTCTGAATGGAGCGAATGCGAAATGAAGAATCTCTATTTATAATTTTATCTCTCGGATGATTGAGTGATAATTTTATTGCTGATAATTAAGTTGAAAACCATAATCCGTAATTTGCATACGACAACCATGGTTTTGCATACATCCGATTTTTAATTTCTGCTGAATTTTGTATCAATAAAAATCAACAATATGAAATTGAATCAGGTAAAATTAGGAAATCAGGGATTAATCGTTCCGAATATTGGTTTGGGATGCATGGGAATGACGGGTTTTGGCGATGCAGATATGTACGGCAAAACTGATGAGAAAGAAGCTATTGCAACGATTCACCGTTCTTTGGAATTGGGCGGGAATTTTCTGGACACTGCCGATTTGTACGGTCCTTTTAAAAACGAACAATTGATTGCAAAAGCTATTGAAGGCAATCGCGATAAGTATATCATCGCTACAAAGTTCGGTTGGGAAATTGATGATCATGAGCAGGTAACCTGGAAAATCAACGGAACAAAAGATTATGTGAAAAAATCTATCGAACGTTCGTTGAAAAACCTAAAAACAGATTACATCGATCTTTATTACATGCACCGCCTGGATAAAAATACACCTATCGAGGAAACTGTCGGAGCGATGAGTGATTTGGTAAAAGAAGGAAAAATTGGTTATATCGGGTTGTCGGAAGTGTCTTCTGAAACGGTGAAAAAGGCTCATGCCGTTCACCCTATTTCTGCAGTACAAAGTGAATATTCTCGGTTTGAAAGAACTGTCGAAGAAAAAGGAGTTATCAAAACATTGAATGAACTGGGAATTGGTTTTGTAGCATATTCACCCTTGGGAAGAGGATTTTTATCAGGGAATATTAAAACGATTGATGATTTGCCGGAAAATGATTTCAGAAGAGGAATTCCACGCTTTCAAGGGGAACATTTCCAAAAAAACATCGAGTTGGTGGAAGCAATTGAAGCTATGGCTAAAGAAAAAGATATTACCTCCTCTCAATTGGCTTTGGCATGGATTATCAGCAAAGGAATTCTTCCTATTCCGGGAACGAAGCGCAGAAAATATCTCGAACAGAATATTGAAGCGGCAAATATTCAGTTGAGTGATTCTGAAATCCAGAAACTGGAAAGCATTGTACCTTTGGGAACAGATACGGGAGCTACCTATGACGAATTTGGGATGGGACTTTTGGATTATTAATTGGATTATTAATTTGTAGTTTAATTGTTTAAATTATTCTACAGTTTGTCATCTTTGAACGAAATGCAACGTAGTGAAGAATCTCCTCTTTATTTATTTGTGAGATTCTTCCTTCGTCAGAATGACACGCTGCTAAATTTATAAACGCAATACTGTCGCGCCCCGGCTTGAACGGAGCTCTTTTTGTGGAGCGAAGCGGAACAAAAAAGCGGGAGTGGAAGACGGAAAAAGGCGCACAAATCATAATTAAAAAAGTAAAAGTTATGAACACGATAAAATCTATTTCGGCATTTCACAAATTGCTTTCTCTTCCTGAACCTAAGCATCCGATGGTAAGTGTGGTCAGTCTTTATGAAAGTGTTTTCATTGAAGATAATGTATGGAAAGGCTTCGTGAGCAGGTATTACTGTGTTGCCCTAAAACGCAATGCAAAAGGAAAAATAAAGTACGGCCAGCAGCATTATGATTATGACAAAGGTGTGCTGAGTTTTACGGCCCCAAACCAGGTTCAGTATTTGGATCTGAAGACAATGGATTGTGAAAATACAGGCTATCTGCTGATTTTCCATGAAGATTTTCTGTTGAAACATCCTTTGGCAAAGACAATTTCTTCCTATGGATTTTTCTCGTACGCCGTGAATGAAGCCTTGCATTTGTCTGAGGATGAGGAGAATGATCTGCTTGAAATCATGTATAAAATTGATAAGGAATGTCAACATATTGATCATCATACGCAGGAAATTATTTTGTCGCAGATTGAATTATTGCTCAATTATTCGAAGCGTTTTTACGAGCGACAGTTTATCACGCGAAAAAGTGGAAGCCACCAGCTTTTAACGAAATTTGAATCTTATTTAAATGATTATTTTGACAAAGAGGCTTCTGATAAAGGACTTTTAACGGTTCATCAAATTGCAGAAGCAATGAATCTTTCCCCGAATTATCTGAGTGATCTTTTGAAAATTCATACCGGGCAGAATACGCAGCAGCATATTCATGAAAAGCTGATCAGTAAGGCAAAAGAGAAGCTTTCGACGACGGAGCTTTCGGTGAGTGAGATTGCTTATGAATTGGGATTTGAACATTCGCAGTCTTTTTCAACTCTTTTCAAAAAGAAGACGAATATGTCGCCACTGGAATTTAGGCAGTCTTTTAATTGATTTTCTTTTTAAAATCTGCTTGATAAATTATGTTTTGGCTAAAGCCAATTTCGACATTTCAAAATAAAAAAGTGGGCTAAAGCCCACTCCTATTGATGATTCAATGGATTAAATTTAAAATACATCTTCTCTGATGTTTCGTTTATGCTTCTTGCCCCAATCTGAAAGTGCCATAATGACAGGTTTGAGCGTTCGGCTATAATCCGTTGAAATATATTCTACGACAACCGGCATTTGTTCTGCATGAACTACTCTCTTCACAAAACCGTTCAGTTCCAGATCTTTCAGCTCATTTGACAGTACTCTTGCAGAAATCCCCTGAATGTTTCTTTGAAGTTCATTAAAACGGATATTTCCAGTTTCCTGTAAAACAATAATAATTTTCAGCTTCCATTTTCCACCAATAACATATATAGCATCTTCAACTGCAGAAAGGTTTTCGGAGCACTTTCCGACAAGCAGATGCGTTTCTAATACCTCAGAATTTTCCATAAAATTAATTTTACAACTAACCTAAAGGTTACTACTAACCTATTGTTTACTACTAACTTTTGATAAGCAAATGTACATAATTTTGTCGAAGAAATTTTAAAATTTAAAAACATGAAAAATATACTTCATATTATTTCAAGCCCAAGAAAGGAAGTGTCTGCAAGTAGAAAATTAGGAAATGCTATTGTTGAAAAAATTCAGAAAAAATATCCGGATGCTGTTGTAAAAGATAGAGACCTTACAATAAGCCCTACTCCGCTTTTGGATGAAGCTCATATCAACACATTTTTCTCCCCGGCAGAAAATCATTCTTCCGAACAGCAATCTATCAGCAAATATTCCGAAGATTTAATCTCTGAGCTGAAAGAAGCAGACATCATCGTGATCGATTCTCCAATGTACAATTTTTCAGTTCCTGCAACGCTGAGAGCTTATTTTGATTTCACTTCAAGAGCAGGATATACTTTTAAATATGATGAAAACGGACCAAAAGGCTTGTTGAATGATAAAAAATTATACATTGCCTTTACTTCAGGGAATATCTATTCTCAGGGTCCTTATCAGGTTTATGATTCGAATGTACCGTATGTCAAAAATATTTTTGGGTTTTACGGTGTTTCAGACATCAGTGTTTTCCGTGCAGAAGGATTATCCATTCCAGGAATTATGGAAACTTCTTTGGAAAAAGCGATTGAAGGAATTCGAATTGATTAATTTTTTAATGACTGTTAGTAAATTAAACCTTGTCAAGATTTTGAATCTTGACAAGGTTTTTTCGTTTAAAAAGCTCTCGCAAATTTTGAAGATAACGCAGAATTTTTTGCTTAATCATCTGATAAATCTGCTTGATCTACGAGAGAAATAAATAGGTTTTGGCTAAAGTCAATTTTTTGTCTTAAACTATAAAAGCGGACTAAAGTCCGCTCCTATTGATATAATTATACTGTTATAATTTACTCCTGAACTTCAAAAAGCAATCGCTCCCCAAATTTCTGTTCATTAATTTTTCCGTTTTCATAAACCAGATTTCCGTTGACAAAAGTATGGGTAACTTTAGAATGGAAATTCATTCCTTCCAATGGACTCCAGCCGCATTTGTAAAGGATATTCTCTTTAGCAACCGTCCAGTTTTCGTTTAAATCAATCAAAACCAAATCGGCTTTGTAACCTTCCCTCACGAAACCTCTTTTTTCAACTCTGAAAAGAATCGCAGGATTGTGGGCCATTTTT
>CBFGVN010000232.1:0-5451 GCA_965651845.1 uncultured Chryseobacterium sp.
AATTGAGATAAGAATCCAGTAAATTTTTATCAAAAACAGGCTCTTCGATTCCCGATCCTTCAAGGAATTTGATTACATTCGAGCAATCCCAGACATAAGTGTGCTGATAAAGTTCCACTGTCGATAATCCTTCGTGCATATTATCTTTAAACAAACTTGTCAGTGGATACAGGCGGTTCTTACTATCATTTTCCCATTGCTTTCTCCAGTCTTTGTAAGAAAGTCCTTCCAAAACAAACGGGTAATATTTTTTAATTAAACCAAAGAAATCCTCTAAAGTAAGATTGGTTTCCGGTCTTGCAATCAGATTGAACTTTTTCCCGATGGCATCTTTATTTTTTGTGATGTGAGCCATCGATTTAGTCATATAATCAACGGTAATTAATCCTTCTCTAAGCTCTGTCAGCATCGGATATGATTTAAACTCAATACAGTTTTTAACCAAACCCGACCACCATTGATAAGGTGCACTTGCCCCGGTTTTACTGTGGCACATGGCATAGCCGAGACGGTAAGTAATCAAAGGTAATCCTTCTTTTGCGGCAAGATCTGCGATAGCTTCCATTACATATTTACTTCGTACATAACCGATATCTTTGCTCACTGAAATAATATTTTGCTCAATATCATCACTTTCCAGCATGACGGTTTTTCCTGTAAAAATGTGTCCCCAACTATACACCGAAATTGTTGATAATAATGCCAGACATTTTGTTTTTACGGCTCCCGCAAGACGGATGATTTCCCTTAAACCTTCCACATTCGGGGCTTTCATGTAAGAATAAGGCTCGATGAAATTAACGGAACTTCCTGAGTGATAAATAAGATCCAATGTTCCAGCCAACTCTTTAAAATTTTCATCTGAAAGACCTAATGAAGGCAATGCCAAATCCCCAATTACAGGAATAATTCTTGACATTTGGTCTGCTTTTCTTGGAACTTGGAATTGCTGAAAACATTTATTAATTTTTTCCAAAGCGTGAAATTCATCCTGAGCCCTCACCAAACAATAAATATCGGCTTCTGTAGTATCTAAAAGCTCCTGCAGCAAATGAATTCCCACAAATCCCGTAACTCCGGTTAAAAATATGGATTTCGGATTTTCAAGCTGTTTCGGATCAAAAGTACCTTCAAAAACAGTTCCCGGATTGAGATATACATCATTTTGCAATTCAACATACGGTTCTACATCTTCCACAGGAATCGCTTCCCTTTCTGCTTTAGCCCGAGCAATTAGGGTACTGGCAAAATCCCTTAAAACAGGATACTGATACACATCCCGGATATAAACCTTTACGCCCAATTTTTCCTGTAAAGACACCGCAGCGATCGCCACCACAAGAGAATTCCCACCAATATCGAAGAAATTATCCGTAATATTGATGACCGGACGTTCCAGTTCTTCTGCCCAGACATCAGCAATGATTCTTTCTGTTTCATTGCTTGGCGGCTCGTGGGAGACCAAATCTTTTGCTTCTTTATCGGCGAGCTCTTTTAATAAATTGCCATCCGTTTTTCCGTTTGCTGTTAATGGAATTTTATCAATAAAGATAATTTGTGCAGGAATCATATATCCCGGCAGTTCTTCTTTTAATTGAGTTCTTATGAATGAAACATTTTTTTCAGCATCACTATTTAACACAATAAAAGCCACCAGATATTTATTACCTCCATGGTTGTCTTTTGTGATGACAGAAACTTCTTTTACGTCATTAATTTTTATCAGGGCACGTTCAATTTCTCCCAATTCAACTCGGAATCCACGAATTTTCACCTGATTATCGATTCTTCCCAAAAACTCAATATCTCCTTCTGAAGTCCATTTTGCCAGATCTCCGGTACGGTATATTTTTTCTTTTTCTTTAAATGGATTGGAAATAAATTTCGTGTTCGTTAATTCTTCATTATTAAGATAACCTTTCGCCAGTAAATTTCCTCCGATATACAACTCTCCGGTAGCTCCGACAGGTAATAATTCTAAATTTTCACTTAAAATATAAGCCTGCGCATTGGCGATTGGCTTTCCGATTGACGAGACATATTGCCCGTTGAAATCTTTCACTTTTTTGAACGTTGCGTAAACCGTACATTCTGTTGGTCCATAATAATCAACCAATTCATAGCTCAGCTCGGAAGTTAGAACAGGTTTAAGTTTTTCACCTGCCGTGAAAAGATATTTTAAATCTAAATCATCGTAATTTTTCGTCTTTTCTACAACCCCCGGAGCCAGAACAGTCGGCACGAAACCATGCGTGATTTTATTATTTCTGTAATAATTGACCAGCGCGGAAACTTCCTTCCTTTCTTCATTGTCTGCAATAAAAATCGTGGCTCCGGAAGTAAGTGCAGACCAGGTTTCCCAAACGGAAATATCAAAAGCCAGCCCGGCAATAAGGCTTAATTTTGAAGTATGATCAACATGGAAATACTCGTTGTGCCAGGTCACCAAGTGCTGAATGCTGTGATGCGAAATCATCACTCCTTTCGGATTTCCTGTAGACCCTGAAGTGTAAATCGTATAAGCCAAAGCTTCCTGATGAATGGTAACATCTGTCGGATCTGCAGCAAGACCGGAAAGGTTTTCCATTTTGTCTACAATAAAAAACTCTGCATTTTCTTTTTTAGTTAAAGTTTGGGCTAAAAAACTATTGGTAATCAATACTTTTGCGAAAGTATCGGAAAGTATAAATTCTACCCTTTTTGCAGGATAAGCTGGATCAATCGGAACATAAGCCGCTCCGGTTTTAAGAACTCCCAGTATTGCTGCGACCCACTCCAGAGAACGGTCAAGCCAGACAGGAACATACATCCCTTCTTTGATTCCTTGGGCTAAAAGTACATTCGCAATCTGGTTACTTTTTTCGTCCAGTTCCTGATAGCTAATTTGCTGATTCTGAAATACTGCCGCAGTACTTCCAGGAAAGCGTTCTACTTGTTTTCGGAAAAGAGAAACCAACGTTTCTACTTCCGGATAATTCCAACCTGTTTTGTTGAAATCAGTTAAAAGTTTCGCTCTGTCTTCAGGAGACAACGAAACAATTGCACCATTTGAAAGTGCTTGTGTTGACAATGTGTTTGACATGTTAATAGAGTGGTTTTGATTAAAAATTTTTATTTATCAATTGTTTGATCAAAGTATATCTCAACATGTAAATATTGAGATGTGATTTTAAAAAAGCATTTATCTATAGGGAAATAATAGGTACAGAAGACCTGCACTGTTTAATAGTAAACGTGTTTTCATGGTAGTTTTTTGTGTAATTGGATTACAGGTCAAAAAGAGATCTGCTTCAAAGCAGAACGATAAAAACGTAATGTGCTTTTATTTTCAGTCAATAATTATTTTCGCTTTTAATCTAACTATCGAAAATTAGTATGTGTTTAGGAAGTCTTTTTTTCATGGTGTAATATTTTTATGTGGTACTCAAATTTAACATAATAATTTCAACAAACAATTAAATCATTGTGTTTTTTTCACAAAAAAGAGAATTACTTAGGAAAACAGACACTTTACAGATGTTGTATTTTTATATCTTAAGATTTTTATAATTTTATTTTAATTAAAAAGATCAGGCATTCCAAAACTCTCTATCCAGACTTCTGTACTGTATTGCCTCTGAAACATGTTGTGACAGAATGCTTTCAGATTCTTCGAGATCGGCAATGGTTCTTGCAACCTTTAAAATTCTGTCATAAGCCCTCGCGGAGAGATTAAGTTTTTCCATCGCTAATTTGATCAGATTGAAAGACGTTTCATCAAGTTCGCAAAATTTTTCAATTTCTTTAGGCCCGACTTGGGCATTATAACTGATTTTTAAATCTTTATAGCGCTCTCTTTGAATCTCACGGGCTATCAGAACCCGTTTCCTGATTTCCTCACTTTTCTCCCCTTTTCTTTTTTCTGCAAGCTGCTCAAATTCAACTTTCTGAACTTCAATATGAATATCAATACGATCTAAAAGCGGTCCCGAAAGTTTATTCATATAGCGCTGCATTTCGTACGTTGAGGACGTATTATTCGGGTCATCCGGAAAAAAGCCGCTCGGACTGGGATTCATGGAAGCAACCAACATGAAACTCGCCGGATAATTCACCGTAAATCTAGCTCTTGAAATCGTCACTTCGCGGTCTTCTAACGGCTGTCGCATGACTTCCAAAACCGTTCTTTTGAATTCGGGCATTTCATCTAGAAACAATACTCCATTATGTGCCAGAGAAATTTCGCCTGGCTGAGGATAACTTCCACCACCGACGAGTGCAACATCCGAAATCGTGTGATGAGGTGCCCGAAACGGCCGAACTGTCATCAAAGAAGTTACGGCTCCCATTTTCCCGGCTACAGAATGAATTTTTGTGGTTTCCAAGGCTTCTTTTAAACTTAACGGAGGTAAAATACTTGGAACCCTTTTCGCCAGCATCGTTTTTCCGCTTCCGGGAGGTCCGATTAAAATAATATTATGTCCACCCGCTGCAGCAACTTCCATAGCTCTTTTCGCAGTTTCCTGACCTTTTACTTCAGAAAAATCGAAGGGGAAATCATTTACTTTTTCCTGGAATTCTTTTCTGGTGTCTATGGTAACCCTTTGAAGTGGTTTTCCTTCATTAAAAAAATCGATAACTTCCTTAATATTCTCGGCTTCATAAACTTCGAGATTATTAACGATAGCCGCTTCCCGTGTATTTTGTTTGGGTAAAATAATTCCTTTAAAACCTTCTTCCCGAGCCTGAATAGCAATTGGCAAAACACCGCGGATAGGCTGCAAAGTCCCATCCAGAGAAAGTTCTCCCATAATGATATAATCCTGAATATTTTCCGCCAGAATCTGATCCGAAGCCGCCAGAATTCCAATGGCGATGCTCAAATCATACGCTGCTCCTTCTTTTCTGAGATCTGCAGGAGCCATATTGATGGTGATTTTTTTTCCGGGGATTTTGTATCCGACATTTTTCAAAGCGGCGGAAATTCTGTAGCTGCTTTCCTTGATGGCGTTATCGGCAAGTCCTACAAGATGATATCCTACGCCGCCGGTATCTACGTTTACTTCAATGGTAATGGTTTGTGCTGCAACTCCGTGAATTGCACTTCCAAAAACTTTAATCAGCATTTGTTGTGTTTTGGCGTAAAAATAATTAATATTTCATTTTAAAAAACAGGCAGATTTGTTTATAATATTCTATTTATTAAGATTTTAAATGATAAATTTTAATAATTTAATTCAAAACTATAATACAAAAAAGGCGCAAAGTAAACCTTGCGCCAAGAGAGAATTATTGAAAAAACTAAAATCCACTATATTGGACTTTTTTCTTATTTATTTTTTGATGAATTTATTTTTATAAACTTTTCCGTCTGCAGA
The DNA here is from genome assembly GCA_965651845.1 of uncultured Chryseobacterium sp. GTDB lineage: Bacteria > Bacteroidota > Bacteroidia > Flavobacteriales > Weeksellaceae > Chryseobacterium. The sequence goes on from CBFGVN010000232.1 coordinate 5,358, forward strand.
TTTAGAAACTACAATATAAGTTCCCGGAACAAGGCTGCTCACGTCAATCGGCTCAGAATATTTGTGATCTCTTTTTTGCTGTACCAATTTTCCT
>CBFGVN010000233.1:0-5448 GCA_965651845.1 uncultured Chryseobacterium sp.
AAGAGAAGATATCGTAAGAACTAAAAAAAGGTATAGGCAAAGCAGGGAGATTCGAAGAAATTGAGTTCAAGGTTTAACCTAACAGAGCCGATAGTTTTCCATGACGTAAACTTACAAAAAACTACGAAATGGGAAAATAGTTGCAGATAAAAATGACCAATCTCTCAACGATCTATTCTATCTGCATTTTATCAATAAAATTAGATTTAGATAAGGGATAATTACAGGAGTTGTTTTTGGAGCAGTTATTCTGATTTCCTATACAGGCAATTGAATCCTGAAATTAATCTTCAGAATAGAACATCATGGCTCCGTGAATTTCCTCAATAGCTGTTTCCAGAATATCTGTCCAATCATGCCAGTTTCCCGGTAATAGATGTCCTGAAGCAAAACTGACAAAGGCTTTATCTTCTTCACTTAAATGTAAGACCTGCCCATGAAGAGTAGTAAGGAGATTCTTTATTTCCAATAGTTTTTCTTTAAGCAAATCAGTAGTAATGTTCCGAATGTGGCTTAGATCATAATGAAAGGCCGGGAATTCATTTGAGCTTACTAAATAAGGCAGTACCTCTATTCTGGAGATTGCATTGTAAACTAAAGTGCCAAAAAGATCTGACTCTTCCTCCGGCTGCTCTTCAGCCACTATTTCAGTAAGGGTAGTTAATGCATCTACCCGAGTTTTGATTTCATATAAATCTTTATCCAGCTTAATAATTGCCTTTCCGTATTGAGTAGTATTCATGTGTGATTTTTTATTTACCCGCGAATATATTGTAATGTTAACTCTATACAGTTAATGGGATGTTAACACATGAAATTCCTGTAATAAAAAAGGAAGCTATGGTTCAAAATAGATACGAAAATTGACTGAAGCGCTACGAAAATTGATTCATATGGATAGGTAGTCTGAATAAGACAGATATTAGTAGTAGAATAAGATTATCTAATTATTTTGACAATTTTCCATTGGCTATTAACCATATTGATTTAGCTGTAGAAGAGTTTCCGGGGAATATGGCTTCGCAACGGGTTAATTAAGAAACAGCTTTATTTCAAATAGAGATGATAGGTTAATTTCATTCTATTATCCCGTTATGGAAATCTGTATGTTAGCTGAAAAGCACCTGCTCTTTTGCAATTAATTTTCCATAATGGTTATTTTTAACCATTTGAAAATCAGTTTATTGTATTATTCCTTGCATAGTGATTATTTGTAATAAAAAACAATCTTATGTTGTCAATAATAAAACGGATCTAATCAATCGTTTGTCTAACACCAATCACAAACTTACCATGAAAAACTTTATCAGAATTATATGTTCTAAGATCAAAGAAGAGGAAGAGAAGCTTTCCCTGATTCCCTCAACCGTAGTGGAGGAATCCCGAAAAATGATCGTCCTTTTAAACAACCAGCTGCAGTTTTTAAAAGAGCATGTGCTAAAAAACGGCTTTGAAGACCGTGACGAGGAAATTGAATTTTTCCGCGAAATAAAACCATCGATCTACAGCAAGCTGTTATTTTATAACAAATTGTTTAGAATTGAATCAGGGCGCCCGTTTGAACTGGGAAGTGTATCGAGGAAATATTTTAAAGAAAAACTGACAAAAATTGAAAGCAATTATATTGGCACCCTATCAGATTCCGACTTTTACCGCTATTACCGCTCCGGTCGCAGAAACAAAGACGAAAATTATTTCATGCGGGGAAATATCGACTGGGAGCAGGGTCTCAGCGATCGGATATTTGAAATTGATATCCAATTTTCCACCTATTATGATTATGAAGTAGCCCGTATCCTGGCATTTGACCTGCTTTATGAATATCTCTATTTTCGAATTGAAAGTTTCGAGCCTGACCCAACTTTTATTAAAAATAACGGAGGAAAAAAAATTGCCTGGACAGAATCCCAAAATGCATTGATTGAATTGATTTATGCACTGCATATTTCCCGATCTATTGGGCATGGAAAATCAGGTATCCGGCAGATTGCTGCTCTATTTCAAAGTATGTTTGATGTTCAGTTTGGAGATATCCACCACGCCTTTCATCGCATGAAATACCGAAGCGGTCCTAGCTATCTTGACCGGTTGAAATCTGACTTGGATTCCTACATCTCTGAACATCTCTGAGTAAGATTAATCTCTATTATCAAATCATATTCGTCCGGAGTCTTCAAGGTGTTATCCCTCTGCCAGCCTGCCCCATTCTGCTTCCAGATCCAGATATACTTCCTTTTTATTATTCTGGTTTATAAACACAACCAGATCTTTTTCAGGAGTAATAAGATTATAGTAAAGAGGGTCAATGCACTCTTTATAATTGACAAGAAACTGCTCATCTGGATCAGTTGTTATCCGTAGTTGCAGAATTACCTGGGGAATATCATTAATGCTCATGCCGGTTCTCTGTACACTGAGCACGCGGGCCTTTCCCTTAATGCCATTTTTTTTCAGGTCTTCTATTTTACCGGCTTTCCGACTGAAGAAAACTGAAATGATTACCGTCAATATGAGGGGTAAAAGGATAAAGGAACCACCCATAAAATAAAAAAAATAATTAAGGGGATACCCGTCATCAGTCAATGAGCCGGGTGCTGCATTGTATCCGGCAATCACCATACCCAGTCCTACGACAAAGAAGATGGCAGGCAGCAAATAAAAAACCGGATTTTTTTTCATGTCTGTATTGGTATTTAAATATAGGTGCCTGGTATGATCAGGATACAGGAGGATCCTGAATATCTGGTTCTACCAGTCTTTTCAGTTTATCTAAAGATTCCTGCCACCCGAGGTAGCACATTTCTGCAGGAATAACAGAGGGAATACCTTCCTGCGTGATGTTGAGTTCTGTGCCGCAAGAGACTTTTTTAAGCTGTACGGTCGTAACCATTTCTCCCGGCAGGTTCGGATCATCAAATCTATCAGTATACTTAAGAAATTCATTGGGTCTGATTTCAAGAAATTTTCCTCCGAAAGAATGAGCATTACCGGTGGTAAAATTAATGAAGCTCATTCTGTAGCTGCCACCTTCCTGAGCTTCAAAATGATGAACTACACATATATATCCGTATGGTGGAAGCCATGCAGCCATGGCATTGGCATCAGTAAATGCACGGAAAACTTTTTCGGGTGAAGCGGTAAGCACCCTGTGAAGCGATACGCTGTTGTCTGACATAATATTGAGATGTAAGGGTTAATTAATTACCGACAGGCATACTCGAAACATTAAACATCCATCGGATACCAAATCTGTCTTTACAAGTTCCCCAGTAGCCCCAAAATTCGTCATGCGGAGCAACGTTTTCAGAACCTCCGTCTGATAGTTCTTTGTACAAACGGTCTGCTTCTTGTTTGGTGTCCGGATTTAAGCTGATCGTAACATTATTGCCTTCTATTAAGCAATGTCCCATGCTCTCCAGCATATCTGTTGCCATCAATTGTGTGCCTCCGAGGATGGGAAGTGCAACATGCATCACTTTGTTTTGATCAGCTTCTGGAAGCGGAAGTATTCCGTCCTCAGCCGGAATGTCTTTCATACGCATGATGGGTGCCGAAAATTCAGTCTGAAATACTTTCTTGTAATGGTTGAATGCTTCTTCGGCATTGCCTGCAAAATTGAGATAAATAGAAACGTGTGCCATACTAATTTGTTTTCAATTTGATAAATATATTGTAAGGAAAGATAGTAATAATTGTATATGCCAGCCAAAGAAGACAAAGTGAATTTTGCAATAAACTTTAAATGTGTCTTCAAACCCTGTAATGGAAAAGGATTCCGGAGCGGAGGATGACTCAATATACCCGATCTTATAAGTCTTGCTCTGTCGAGCTTACCGTTCCTGCAGCCCACTTGCGATAAGCTTTTATTTGTACCACCAAGTTTCACCCATTGGCATAAATGACTTATATAAACATAATCAGTTTCTCTTATTAAGCTGTTAGTGCCTGTTGATGGGCGTTAACGGCTTTTCTTTTACTGGTTGCAAATAATGGAAAGTCAATGGGCGAAGCTGGGTAGGAGCTCATGGTTTAGGAAACGAGCTTTGCATCATAACCCAAAAACCCTAAAAACATGAATATAGACTCAGTGGACAGAATAGAGTTTCTCTCGTGGATGAAACGCATTACCGACCGCCTGGACATCATCAGCGAAAAGATGAAGGCATCAGAAACATACAGTGCAACCGAAGATGGAGATCAGCTCCTGGATAATCAAGATGTTATTCAGATGCTTAAAATAAGCAAACGCTCCTTACAACGATACCGGAGCCAGGGACAGCTCCCATATTATACGATAAGCGGGAAGCTCTATTACAAGCTGTCTGATATCCGGCAACTGGTTCGCGAAACCTGTTCGCTTCCTGTGAAGAGATAATATGGCTCATTATGCCAAAGAAGGCCAAAGTGTCCGGCCAGGTACCATCATAATAGGTTCAGCACTTCATCCTGCTACATTCGGTAATAAAAAGAATAAGTTATGAATGAAAAAACCAATCCAAAAGCAGGAGTGCCTGTAGAAGGGCAGCTCTCAGAAATCCTTCTGGTGCTGGATAAAGAGCAAAAGAAGATACAGGCCGTAACAGGAATCGATGAAGACGGTCAGCTAAAAACCGTGGACCCGACTAAGAAAAACCAAAATCAATTTTTGAAGGTCGACATCAATGGCGATGTATTCACCAATTTCTTTTCCAATTTCTTTCGGCAGCTGAAAGATCCAACGAGATTTACCTTTTTCAAAGTACCAGTAGCCGAAGCGGAGAAAACCGCAGAGAAAATGCAGAAGCAGGTTGATAACCCGGAAGAGAAAAACAAAAAGATTCTGACCGATCATCAGGTAAAAGTTCCTGACAATACTCAAAAAAAGGATCAACAACAAACACAAAATACAATGGAAACAACACGAAGCACATCAACAGCAAAGGATACTCAGACTACTCAGGTTGAGTCCGGGACCAGCGAATACCGTTATAAAGCAGAGCAGATTGACTGGGAAACCGTATCGAATTTGGGACTCTCCAAAGAGAAACTGGAAAAGCTGAATTTGCTGGATCCGCTATTAAAAGGCTATAAGACGAAGGATCTGGTTTCGGTCAGCATTAACCTGGGAACCGCGATATCCCATCATGATGCCCGTTTGTCCTTGCAGGAAAGAGACGGGAAAGTGGTGATGGTGATGCATGGCATCCGCAAGGAAGCCAATTTAGGATATCCTTTTTTTGGACACGAGTTTACCCCGGAAGACAAGGAGAATTTGCGTGCTACAGGTAATATGGGAAGAATTGTCGAATTAACCCATCCCAAAAGCCAGGAGAAAATCCCTTCCATCATAAGTGTTGACCGACTTACCAACGAATTGATAGCTTTCCGCGCAGATTGGATTAAAATTCCCAACGAAATTAAAGGAGTTACATTGAGTGATGAGCAGAGGCAGACTTTGATGGAAGGAAA
>CBFGVN010000234.1:0-5402 GCA_965651845.1 uncultured Chryseobacterium sp.
AATTTTTGTTGTTTTTTCAATATCCGGCTCCTCTGGAAGTGTGGAAACAGAATGATAATATTCGATAGATTTTATCAGGTCTTCGGCTTTTTTCATCACATTTTCGTAGGACCAGTTGCCCGCCTTGATGTCTAATAATTCATCCCGGTTGTCTACACGAATATTCAATGAATTGGTTTTAAAAATCTGTTCGCAGGACTGCAATAGGCGAATCGTGTGCATCATATTTTTGGTGTCATAATTTTGTCCATGATGTTGATTGACATTATAACGGTCTTCATTTCGCTCCGAAACCCACTTCCAGTATTCGCGATAATCTTTGCAGTAAGTAGAGTAGGCGTCGAGGTTACAGAACAAATAGGCCAAGGGTTTTTCACCTTTCGGAACCGATGAAACAGAAACCTGATTGGCTTCTTCGTTTTGTATGATTCCTTTGTATTTTAAATCACCGGATCTGTCATAAAAAAGCGCAAACATTCCTTTGGTGTTGTCGATGCTTACCAATCCGCATTTTTCCTGGGCTAAACCACCCCGTCCTTCAGACACCCTTTCAGGGGAGGGAAATTCTCGCAGCCATTTTTTCAACGGAATAGAACCTTGATTTTGTAAGATATAACAAAAATCGAGGATAGATTTTCGTTCTTTATCAATCGGGTTCAGGATCTTTTTATTGAGTCCTTTGGCTTTTTTGATCTGTGAAATGGCATATCCGGCAAAGGTATCTTTGCATAATTTGGAAAGAAAATCTTCAGGTTTCAAAAGATCCATCAACGGATTTTTATGTTGAATGCAATCTTCCGGACTTGCCAGAACTTCCAGAATATTCGGATTGTTTTTCTGTAATAATTCTACAAACCTCCCGATCTCATAATACGTAATATCATTCGTTTCATTGGAGATTTGCGGGATATAATTTAAACCAAAAAAATCTTCTTTCGGTAAATAATATACTCCACGAATATCTGTGTCCGAATTTTCCGTGGCGAGCCCGAAAGAGCGACTTCCGGAGATGGCCTGGAAGAGGATGAGGTTTTTATTTTTTAGGTTTTGGATGGTCATGATTTAATTTTTATTTAAAAAATAAGGTGAAAAATCAATTCCCTGAATACATCCCACAATTGGTAAAACATTATCATTCATTGTTAAGAGTATTTATCTTTATAATTAATTTCTTCAAATCCAAAATCTGTAGTTAAATACCTGCATTTATCTCCATTCAATAAGAAATATCTGTATCCGCATCCAATTCGACAAACCATTTTTGCAAAAAATCTGAACCGGGAGGATTAGAATCAAAAACATTATTTTTTACATTAAAATAATTTGCTTTCATTGTTTAGAATGTCTTTAATGGCCTTATTAATTTATAGCTGTTTCAATCAAAAGTAAAGATCATGCAAAAAGATATTCCAAAAGTGCAGCCGTAAATATTGACAAGCTTGGAAATAGAGAATTAGGTGCTTTTATTAAAACTTATAACTATACCACTAAAATATATTTCAATCTAAATGATTATTATATTTTCTGTGCAACTTTGTCACCCTTTCAACATCGTCTTTTGGAACTTGTCTACCTGTTGCAACGAAATATGCTCCTGCGGGATCATTTTGGAAATCGCTTCTTTTCTTTAAAAATTTTTGATAATCTGTACTAATCATATTTCTAATAGGAGCAATAATCTCACTTAAATTTTTTAGCTTTACTAATGTGAAATGAAAAAAATCTTTTTCATCATATGCTTCAATAACTAATCCGGGTAATCCTTTAAAAGTGTAAGGCCCTTCTGAAATAGGAATTTCTTCTGTATACCATGCTATAATATTTTTATTGCGGTATTTTCCAACTGCTTTTCTGCAGGTGTAAGTACTGATTTTTTTGGTTTCATTGAATAAAGTCCATTTAATCTTTTGATCAGTTTCAAATTTATAGTAAACCCCTAAAATTTTGTCAAAAACCTCCAATTTTTCTCCACTTTTAAAAACTTCTGGAATAAAGTGAGCTCTTGGAATACGAGAAAAATCTATTATAATTTTTCCGTCAACTGGATTAGCCATACTTTTTTTTGTTGATTCTTTTGTTAATGAATCATATATTGCCTTCTGATCGCTTTTAAAAATTGAAGAATTTTTTCCTATCCATAACCCTGTTAGTTCCTCTCTTTTTGTGTTTACATCGGTAGTATCAGTTAAAAATGTAGTGAGATAATTACACTTTATATTAGAGTGTTCAAGTTCTTGGCAAAAAAGAAACTTAGATAAAATTAGACAAATTATAAAAATAGATTTCTGCATGGTTTAAATTTAAGATTATTTTGAAAAGTCTCGGCATGAAACCGAGACTTTTTTAAGTTATAAACATTATGTACCACAAAAAAAATCGATAGCATTTGCTCCGTTTTGACTAATACAATTCCAAGCATCATCCCATGTGGCAGTGCCAGAGCCTGGCCCCCAACATTGAGTGTCTGTTATGTAAAAATCTCTACAGGGAATATACATTGCATATTCATAACACTGCATCCTTCCTTCAGGATCATCAGTTTCCGATGCTTGAGCTTCTTTTACAATTTCTTTTTTTTCAGCGTCTTTTGTTGGGCTATTTTTTTCACCTTCTTTTGCGCTTACTAATCCGGTCACAACGATTGCGACTAATAAAATGAGTTTTTTCATAGAATTAATTTTTGTTTGATAAACGTATTACTTTAAAAAGTTAAAGCTTTATATAATAGTCATTTAATTTTATATAATTTACATGGTTATGATAAAGATTTTTATCTTCGTTACGATAACCATAATAAGGTTTAAAAAAAGTTATATGATGTTTCAATAGCATTAAAATAAAAAAAGTGTCCGATCTCTGCATAAATATCTTCCCCATATACTGCAATTACATCTGCACGAAATTCCTCAGGAACATTCCATTTAGCATTGAAGCGGCTCAGATCGTATGGTGAATTGAGTGATGCTTTTTTCAAATTGTTGCTGTCTTCTGTGTACATAGGAGATAAGGCGACTATATTTTTCATAAGATTGTTGTTATTTATATTTTTCTATCATTTCTTTTATTTTAATTAATGCATCACTTGCTTTTTCTTTAATCAAGATATATTTTTTTGTTCTCGAAAAACGTTCAAAGAAACAGCTGTTTTCTTCGGTATTAATTTCTACTAAATAACCACCGTACTGTAAAACTGTTTCTGCAATCACTTGTGGTAATGTCGTTGCTCCCGAAGTTCCGATAACAAAAAGAATTCCTGTATTTTTGGCTGCTTTCAAAGTAGAGTTTAAAAAATATAATTTTTCATTATATGATTCATCAAACCACAAGGTGTTTGGACGAAGCCATTCTCCGCAGTTCTGACAATGCAAAAGTTCTATATCTTTTTCTGTAAGATCTTCGGTCAATTCTTTGGATTTTAATTCAAAAGGCATCAACATGACATCACTGCATCCTGAAGCGCAACGTACCGTTTGTTTATTTCCATGAATTTCAAAAACATTTTTATTACCTGCTTTTTGATGAAGTCCGTCTACGTTTTGAGTAATCAACTGAAATTTTTGATGAAGTAAATCTTCTATTTCGTAAAGAGTAAAATGTCCCGGATTGGGTTGAGCTTCCTCAATTAATTTTTTCCAAAATAAATTGTACTGCCAAACTTCTTCCTGATTTTGACTAAAATATTTAAATGTTCCGAATTCTTCCGGTTTATGATATTTTGTTCCCTTTATCCAAATACCATCGCTTCCACGGTAAGTAGGTAATCCACTTTCCGAGGAAATTCCTGCACCAGTAAGAAACGTAAATAAATTTCTTTTCTCTTTTTGTAAAGTTTCCTGTATAAGTATTTCTAATGTTGGTTTCATTGTTATAAATTTAATATTTCCCTAAAAACCCTCTCCATCTCTCCCTTATCCACATTTCCACCCTTCAAACCCTTCGCTCTTTCTTCATTATCCTTCACCATTTCCTCCAAAAATCCAAACAATTCCCAGTCATTCGGATGCTTATAAGATTCTCCTTTGGTAGCTTTTAGAGCGATTAAATTTTCTATTTTCGTTTTGGTAAAATCATCCACTAAAACCAGCAGTTCGCTGAACAAAACCGGAGGGACGGTTCCTTTTTCCAATATCCATTTTCCGGTTAATGTTGTTCGAAGGCAATAAAAGTAACTTTTTAATTTCACATCATCACTTCGACAGGCTTCGAGGTATTTTTTGCTCATGCTCAGATAATGGTAAGAAACGGCTATCGGAGAAAAGCATTCATCAGCCAAAGGTTTGAATAATTCGTAAAATTTTTCATTTTTTACATAAACGATAGGCGAGTAGAACCAACTCAGCAAAGCTGCATTTGACTTTAATAACAGATGAAAAGTCTTTCTTAAATCCCATCCGGAACCGTCCAGATCGTCTTCGGTCATAAATTCTATGGTTTCATCCTTGTCCCAGGGCGAAAGGTACCAGTCTTTTTCATGACGGTATATGAAACGTATGTCGTAATCGCTGTCGGGTGACGCAAAACCCCATGCCCGACTTCCGGATTCTACAGCAAGAAGTATTTCTATGTTCCTTTTTGCTTCTATTTCTTTTAATTTTTCTAGTATTTTGGGTGTCATTTTTTTGTTGTTTTGTTTGGTTAAACGCAAAGGCGCAATTTTTTTAAATCATTATGCTTTAAGGCGCAAGACACTTCGACAGGCTCAGTGTGACATCTCTAATTCTAACAGTTAGATTTTTAGCGATGTCAAACTGATTTTAGTCTAATGTATTTAACTACCCAAGCATAAAATTTATCGAAGATAAAACCCTTGCGTCTTAAAAATTATAGTTGCTAAAAGAAACTGCGCCTTTGGTTGACCAACAACTATGCTTTTCTAAACTTCTTTTTCTTCTTCCAAGGTGCATTTTTCTGCACATCACCTGCCATAATACATCCGTAAGGCATCACATCATCCAACACTTCGCAAAGCCCGTATTCTTCAATCTGTGTTCTTACGTTTTTGGCACTTTTATAAGCGGTCGGAAGCTCAGAGATATCAATTTCATTGGAGAAAAAACGAACGTCAAGTCCTTTTGTTTCTTCTGCAAAAACTTCTTCGATCGTTTTATGAGCCAATGATCTTTTATGCTGGCTTCTGCTGAAGTTTCTTCCTGCTCCATGAGGTGCAAAACCAAGATTTCTTTTATTGGTTGTTCCCTGTACAATCAGAACAGGTTCTGCCATATTCAACGGAATTAGTCTAGGTCCTGTAATATCCGGCATAAATTTATCATCCAGAGGTGTTGCTCCTTTGGCGTGGTAGAACAAATCTCCATCTTTGAAAACGAAATTATGTTCGTTCCAATATCTGTCCTGTTTCTCGATTTTCATTTTGTTTAAAACGGAATCGTGAATGGAAGTAT
>CBFGVN010000235.1:0-5398 GCA_965651845.1 uncultured Chryseobacterium sp.
CCCATCAAGCCTCTTCTTAACCACTCTCCACAAGTTTTTGCGTTTAATGAAATCCTCTTTTACAGAGATATTCAATCTAAAAAAGTGGTAAGAATAGAAAAAGGGAAAATTACCGGTTCTTACCAGATTCCTTTATTGACCGATCCTGTGAGCATCATCCTTTGGAACCAGGTAAATAATCAGGTTTTTATCTTGAATAAAAGCACCATGTATGCCTGCGATTATGAAAAAGGAGAATTGAAAATATCGAGGCTCTTTAAGCTTGACAAAGTAAAAGATGAAAATTTCGTCAGTGCTTATTACGACAAATCTTACAAAAAATTTTATTTAGGAAATAGAATAGACGGCCTGCAGATCATCAGCTTACCCGATTTTACGACGGTCAGCAGACCGCATTGGGCGCCTGATTCCAATTTTTATACTCTTCTTCCCTATAACAGCTCTTCCGTCATTACTACTTTTGGGGAAATCTATGACCGAAACGGTATGGTAGACAATAAGCATTTTAAAAATGCAAATTCATACTTTTTAAGCTATGATCATTCCGGAAATATCATAACACAGAGAACCGGTGAAGTGATGGTTTATCAAAAATCTTCTTCATTCACCCGTGCTATTCCTATAAAAGACATTGAGTTGTCTGATTTCTTTTTCGATGATCTTCGGTATTACGGATTGCTTCAAGAATTTAAAAATGATAAAACACCCCGATACAACACCTTTCTTACGATCTATAAAGACAAATCATTCCAATTTCCCGGGAAAAAAGTCTTTATCAACTCTGAACCGACAAAATTTGTAAAACTGGATCAAGACCACATCCTTGTCGGAACCATAAAAGGCCTGTACAAGGTATCCTTAAAAACCAATACGATCTACGACCTGACGGGTAAAAGTGAATTACTCATCCGGAATATTATTAAATCAAAAGATGGGAATATTTGGATAATGGCTTTAGGAAAAGGGCTTTTTCTGTTGAAAAATAACTGCCTCATCAAAATGCCTTTGGATGTAAACAATAATATTTCTTCAACACACGGAATTTTGGAAGATTCAAAAGGGTTTTTCTGGATTCCTACCAATAACGGGCTTTATAAAGTTTCTGAGAGACAACTTTTGCAATATGCCCGGAATAGAAAATCAAGGGTCGATTATTACCGTTTTGCCAAAGATTCGGGTTTTAATACCAATGAATTCAATGGCGGAAGCAATCTCTGCGGAAGCCAACTGGCCAATGGAGATTTTGTACTTCCCTCATTAAACGGGCTGGTTTTCTTTAATCCGCTAAAGGTAACCGCTTACTACCCCGAAAATATATATATCGAAAGAGCTTCGATTGATAATAAACAACTATATTTTAAAGAAAATTTATATTTAAAACAGGAATTCAGCCGGGTAGATATTTTCATTGATGTTCCTTATTATTCTAATCCGGACAATCTCGTCATAGAAGCCAAACTTACCGGAATGGCCAATGCAAAATGGGAACCGATCGGGAAAGACGGAAAATTTTCTATTTCAAATCTCGGGTATGGCAACCATACTTTTGTCGTGAAAATGCTGGTTTCCGATAGTGGAAAATTTATTTATAAAAAAATCAACATCATTATTCCGCCTTATTTTTACCAGACTTTATGGTTTAAAATGTTTACTCTTTCCATCTCATTATTGCTGGTCTATTTTCTGATACGATGGAGAATCAGTTTTCTGAAAAAGAAAAACCATGAGCTGGAAGAAGTTGTAAAATCCCGCACCAAAACCCTTTCGGACACTGTTGATAAATTAGAAATCACAAAAATAAAACTTCATAAAGAGATCGAGCAGCAAAAAAAACTTATCGGTACCATTACCCATGACATCACCACTCCGGTGAAGTTCATTGCTCTTACCGCAAAAGAAATCCTGGATAACAATGATCTTTCGACACCGCGTGCTGAAAAAATACTGAACTCGATCTATAAATCTTCGGATCAATTGTATAATTTTACCATTACGTTAAAAGAATATGCCGATATATATACTCATCACAGATCAGATAAAACGGAAATTTATTCGTTGTATAAACTGATAGAAGAGAAAAAAATACTTTTTAATGAAATAGCTGAAAAGAAGAATACGGTCATCCGCAACCATGCAAACCGGGCTTTATTGATCAATATCAGTAAAAATATCCTGTCTGCGATTGTTCACAACCTGATGGATAATTCTGTAAAATATACAGAAAACGGAATCATCACCATCGAAAGCCATGTGGAAGGTGAAAATATTCATCTATTAATTACAGATACCGGAATTGGTATGGATGACAAGAAAATAGAGTATTACACAAAACTTCAGGATAATATTGAAAACGAAAAGCTATTATTACAAAAATACGGAATGGGGCTCCATCTTGTGCTGCAGCTGCTTCAGATGATCGAAGGGAAAATAATTTTTACAAAAAACTACAGCAAGGGAACTTCTTTCCGATTGATTTTAACAAATAAAAAAGATGATTAAAAACATTCTTATTGCCGACGACCATGATATCGTACTCGTAGGAACAAGTATAATTCTGGAATCCAGAGTTCAGAATGCAGTGATAGATCAGGCGGAAGACTACCCCGAAACGCTGGAAAAAATTGCAGTGAAAAAATACGACCTCGTCATCCTGGACATCAATATGCCGGAAAGTAAAAATAAAAAAATGATCTCCGAAATCAGAGCTATCGATCCGGACATCAAAATCCTGATATTTTCTGCTTATGAGGAGGAAATTGCCGTTCAATACATCAAAGAAGGCGCAAACGGATACGTAAGCAAACTGAGTAAATCTGAAGAAATATCCGATGCTGTAAACAAAGTATTCTCGGACGGATATTACTACCCTTCCAGTATTGTAAGCCAGCTTTTCAATGAATCTCCGATGGATCTTATTAAAAATTTGTCTGAGAGAGAATATGAGATTTTCAACTTAATGGTGAAAGGCTACGGTAATCTTGAGATTTCAAATAAAATGGGAATCCAGATGCCTACGATCAGCACATACAAAAAAAGGATTCACAAAAAGCTAAAAACCAACAACATAGCAGATCTCATCAAGCTCTACCATACTTATATGGCTTAATTATTAAAGCATCATATATAATTCACTTTGTGTAGAATTTTTTCTACACCGTTCTTTATTTTATTCTACAAGATAGATTATTTTCTATAGAATAATTTCTATAATTTTACATTACCATTAAACAACAAACATTAATATTTGTTAATACTGTAATAAATTAGCAATAAAAGTTTAATATAAACTAAAAATCAGCAATTTAAAATTCATGCATTTCAATTGAAATTTAAATGATCTTTTTGAATGAAAGTCTAAGCTATTAAAAACAAAAAACAAATGTCTAAAAATTTTACTAAAGTATGGCAGGCTGTGGCACTGCTAAGTTCTTCTATTGCCTTTGCACAAGTGGGAAATATAGGAGTGAACACCGCAAATCCCGGGTCTACAATGGATATCAACGGATCTGTGGCCGCAAAATACAACGCTGTAACGGCGGCACTGTATAACTTGACTGCAACAGATTTCCATGTTTCGTATAACGGAACAGCCAATGCAACGTTCAATCTTCCGGCAGCCATCAGCGGAAACGGAAATTTCAAGGGACGGTTGTATACGATTAAGAATAATACCAATTTTACCATAGTTGTAAATTCTGCAGCACCGGAAACTATCAATGGAAATGCAAGTGTTTCCGTACCTGCCAATCAGAGTGTACAATTGATCAATACAGGTCTTACGGGAGCTAATCCTACCTGGGAGGTTGTTTCAACGGGTTCAACTTCGACAGGTGATTATATTATAGTAAAACCAACTGCCGCACAGACTGTATCCACAGGCTCGGATGTGAACTTTGGATCGGTGATTGCTTCCAACAATATTGCTTATAACGCAGGAGTTTTTAGTTTAAAAGCAGGAAAAACATATATATTAAGATGCCAGTTACACGCTACAGATTTTTCTCTTGCTGGCGGTTTTTTCGTTTATGAATGGGTAGATGCTTCTAATAATTCAGTACTTCCATCCAGTACGACAGGAGTTGTTGATGCCATCAATAATTATCCGGCAACAACAATTGGGGGGCAACCCGAAGCTTATGCTATTTACAGACCTACTGTAGACACCACTGTAAAAGTAAGGTTGGGAGGAGCAGGAACAGCACAGTTAAACTCGGGAATAGGCTTCATGTCTATTACAGAGCTTGAAGGAGGAAGCGGAAGCGGAACCACTATCATTAATAATAACATCACAGCAAGCAACGGTACTACCCTTTCCGGAACGGATGTGAGATTGGGCGGTACCCTTTCCCAGGCAACCAATATTGATACTGCAGGAAATAATCTGAGTGTCAACGGAACAGGAAAAATTTTGGTAGGTACAAACACTGTTCCTGCAGGAGCTTCAAACTCTAAGCTTGTTATCGATAATGGCACCACAAACGGAGCTTTGCAAATTAAAGACGGAACACAGCAATTAGGGTATGTCCTTACGAGTGATGCCAATGGTCTTGCAACCTGGTCTTCTACAGTAACCACAGCTTTTGCTGATAACTGGACTTCTTATACAGGAACATTAGTCAACCCTTTTACTGCAAGCCCGGGAGGCCTCCTTCAGACGGGAATTTCAGTGACAATTCCTGCAAAAGGATGGTATTTTTTCCGTTGTGGGATAACAATACAATCATCATGTAATGATTATGGATTTTATATTGATGGGGTAGGTGAGATTTGGAGGACTTATTGTAACGTTGCAGACGTTCAAATGATGTCACCAAGAGATCAAAACCGAGTACTTTATTTTTCTACTCCGGGTACTTATTCCATTGTAGCTGTAAAAACTAATGGGGTTGTACCAACTGGTTTTAATATAGGCAATCCTGCTTTCTATCTTGATTTTGTAAAATTCCAAAATTAAAAATATAAACTTACGATACAATTATTCCCCTTTTTCTACAATCACTATTTTATGAATGATGAGAAAGAAGATTGTTCCCAATTCATTGCAAAAAGGGGATTTAATTTAAGTATATAAGTTTAAAAAGTATTGTAAAAGGCCGAAGTTTTGAAAACCTCGGCCACAATATTTTACCCTGTTTACCCTGAAATGAAAAAATATTAAAACTGTGCTGCTACGGGAATATTGCGGTGCAAATTTGTATTATTTCTTTGATCCTTCAAAAAAATCACCTATTACACAAGTATGACAGTTAAAAAATACAACTTGCAAGAAGAATTAACTGTTGTAAATCTTCATCTGACAATATCTTGCATCCAGATGTAAATATCTTCTTCTGACGAAATATTAAGTTTTTTTCTCAGCCTGTTTTTCCTTGTTTGTATAGATTGCGGCTGTACAAAT
>CBFGVN010000236.1:0-5394 GCA_965651845.1 uncultured Chryseobacterium sp.
TGGGAACTGTTGCTGTACATGCGCAGTGGTCGCCTACGGTTTTTAAAGGAGAAAAAGTAAGAAAAGAGGTTAATGACAGAGCCTATTATTCATTGGACATTTCAGCATTAAGATCTCAGCTGGCCAATGCTCAGGAAACAGGAAAAGGAGCGAAAGCAGTTGAAATCTCTTTACCAACTATGGATGGTAAAGTTGAAAAATTTGCGGTATACAGTTTACCTGTTATGGCAAAAAATATTGCTGATCAGTATCAATTAGGATCTTATGTTGGAGTTGGGGTAAACGACCCATCTAAATATGTAAGATTCTCGGTATCACCTAATGATTTTCAATCCATGATCATTAAAGGTGGCGAATATGAATTTATTGAGCCAGCCAATTCTGATAAAACGGTTTACGGAGTGCATCCGAAAACTAATAAAAACGGACAAGGCTTTTTATGTTCTACAAATGAAAGCCCTGCAGCTGTAAAACAGATGGAGGCATTACTAAAAAATGGCAAAACTTTTACCAATCAGCCTACAAATTTTGCCAAAAGTACCGATCAGAAGTATAGAACCATGAGACTGGCAATGTCTGTAACAGGGGAATATACGCAGTTTCACGGAGGAACAGTAGCGGGGGCGCTTGCAGCTATCAATGCTACTATGACCAGGGTAAACGGTGTTTTCGAAAAAGACTTTGCATTACATTTGAATGTACAGAGTTTCCCGGGAGTAATTTATATTAACCCTGCTACTGACCCTTATTCTGCAGCAGCTACAGGTGCAGCAGGTGCATGGAACTTAGAACTTCAGAATACATTAACTACTAACGTAGGAAATGCTAATTACGACATCGGTCACTTATTCGGAGCTTCCGGAGGTGGAGGTAACGCTGGTTGTATCGGTTGTGTATGTACAGATCCTACATCAGCAGAACCGGAAGGTAAAGGATCCGGATATACTTCTCCAGCTGATGGAATTCCACAAGGAGATAATTTTGATATCGACTATGTTGCTCACGAAATGGGCCACCAATTAGGAGCCAACCATACATTCTCACATAATATTGAAGGTACAGGAGTAAATATGGAGCCTGGTTCAGGATCTACTATTATGGGGTATGCAGGTATTGTTCCCGGAGCAAACGTTCAGGCACATTCTGATGCATATTTCCATGTGGCAAGTATTTTGCAGGTTGAAGATAATCTTTCAACTACAACTTGTGATGTTGAAACAAACATTACTAATAACCCTCCTGTGATCGGAGCTCTTACAGATTATACGATTCCGAAAGGAACAGCATTTGTTTTAACAGCAACAGCTACTGACCCTGAAAATGATCCAATGACTTATACTTGGGAGCAGTTTGACAGTGCGACTTCTTCAGTAACAACGGTTACAGGAAACAATACAACAGGAGCATTATTCAGATCTTGGACTCCGACAGCTACAGGTAACACAAGATATTTCCCTAAATTATCATCAGTTTTAGCAGGTAACCTTACCGTTCCGGCAGATTGGGAAACAGTATCGAATGTAGCAAGACCGACAAACTTTGTATTAACGGTAAGAGACAACAATCCTGTTGTGACTTCTCAGCAGACTCAAAGTGATATCGTAACAATTACAGTAGGAAATAACGGACCGTTCAAAGTAAATACTCAGTATGCAAACGTAAACACTCCGGCTCCAATTGAGTGGGATGTAGCAGGTACTACTGCAGCTCCTTACAATGTTGCCAACGTTAAAATCGATTATACAACAGATAACGGAACGACTTGGACAGTTCTTTCTGCTTCCACACCGAATGACGGATCAGAAAACTTTACTTTCCCTTCATCAATGAACGGACAGATTATTAGGTTGAGAGTTTCTGCTATCAATAACGTATTCTATGCAGTAGGAAAAATCACAGTAGCTGCTTTTGCTCCTTGTGACGGTTCTGCTGTTACAGGTGTGACAACTAGTAATGTTACTGTTAGTGGAGTTACAGTAAACTGGACGCCGGTTTCGAATGCTACATACATTATCCGTTATAGAAAAGTAGGAGAAACAACTTGGCAACAAACAACTTCTACTACGGCTACGGTAACATTATCAGGTTTAACTGACAGTACAAATTATGAAGTACAGGTAGCAGCTGTTTGCTCAGGAACTCCTGGTGCTTATTCTACTTCAGCTACATTTACTACAAGTGCAATACCATATTGTACAGCTTCAACAGTTACTGCTGCTAACCTTTATATTTCAAAAGTACAGGTTGCAAATATCAACAATAACTCTGCAGGAAGCACATATACAAGTTATATAGCAAACCCGGCTCTTCAGATCAACCTTGTAAAAGGAACTGCTTATCCGATGACTATTAATAGTAATATTGCGGCTTACGATGCAGCAATGGTATTCATAGATTATAACAGAGACGGCGTATTTGCTGCTACTGAAAGAGTATTGAATTTCCCTGTAGCCAATGTTTCTACATTCACAGGATCATTCACTGTTCCAACTACTGGAGTTGTTGAAGGACAAACACTAAGAATGAGAGTTTTATTAGGATTTGCAGGACAAGGTAACGCTGGATTAAGTGCGCCTGCGACATGGGTGTGTGGCGTTAATTTCAATGATGGAGAAGTTGAAGACTACAATGTTGTTGTAACTGCTACACCTTTAGCTACAGATGAAGTTTCTGGTCCTAAAAATGATATCCAGCTATATCCAAACCCGGTATCAGACATTTTAAATATCACTAAAGTATCTGATAAGGCTGCTTATAAAATTTATAGTGCTGCCGGACAATTAGTAAAACACGGAAATATTAATAACGGACAAATTAATGTTTCCGAACTAATTAAAGGAGCTTATGTAATTACTATTGAAGATAAAGGAAAAGATCAATTCTCTTCTAAGTTTATCAAGAAATAATCTATACAGATTAAATAATAATTAGAAATCCTCAGATTTATCTGGGGATTTTTTTGTTTTTAATTTAATCTAAAAAATACAGGAATGATCTTTCTGGAGAAATATGTTTTCTAAATTGAAATACATAAAAAGATTAATTCACTTTAAAGTTTCTTTAAAATAATTAAGAATACTTTAAATACGGGGAATAGTAGGGGATTTTTTTATTTTGAATACATAAATTGAATCGTTGTGAAATTTGTATAAAAAAAATAAATATATTTATAAATTAATAACAAAAAATGATTAGATTTGTGTAATTAATATAATATATTGAGAAAGTTATGAAGAAAAAATTTACTTCTTTCTTTTTCCTCTTTTTGTTTGCGATAACCAGTGCACAATGGAATCCCACGACATTCAGGGGAGAAAAAAACAGAGCGAATGCCGACATTAAAGGCTATTACTCTCTAGACATTTCTTTACTAAAGTCTCAATTGGCAAAAGCGCAGGAAACGGGCAAAAATGCAAAGCCCGTCACCATTTCTTTGCCAACTTTAGGAGGGAAAATTGAAAAATTTGCCGTTTACAGCTTCCCTGTGGTAGTGAAGGAACTGGCAGATCAGTATCAATTAGGATCTTATGTAGGAGTCGGGATTGATGATCCGGGCAAATACCTGAGGTTCAGTTTGGCGCCTGACGATTTTCAGTCGATGATTATCAAAGAGGGCAAGTACGAATTCATAGAACCGGTCGACAAAAACAAAACAGTTTACGGTGTGCACCCAAAAACTGATAAAAGTAATGAAGGCTTCCTATGTTCTATGAACGAAGATCGACTATCTAAACAAGAGATAGAAAATCTTTACACGACAGGAAAAGCATTTTCTAATCAGACAATGAATTTCTCAAAGAATTCTGATAAGAAATACAGAACCATGAGACTGGCAATGTCTGTAACAGGGGAGTACACCCAATATTTCGGGGGTACTGTTGCCAATGCATTAACTGCTATTAATGCTACCTTAACAAGGGTAAATGGTGTATTTGAAAAAGATTTTGCTTTACACTTAAACTTACAGAATTTTCCCGGGGTAATTTATACAAACCCGGCTACCGATCCTTATTCACCTGCGGCACAGATGAACAACTGGAATTTGCAGCTACAGCAAACGCTCACTGCAAATGTAGGAAGTGCCAATTATGATATTGGGCACTTATTCGGTGCGACAGGAGGTGGTGGTAACGCAGGATGTATCGGCTGCGTTTGTATTGATCCTGCTAATAATACAGCAACTCAGAAAGGATCAGGATATACTTCTCCCGCAGATGGAATTCCGCAGGGAGATAATTTTGATATTGATTATGTGGCTCACGAAATGGGGCACCAATTTGGAGCCAACCACACATTCTCTCACGGTCTTGAAACTGCGGGGGTAAACCAGGAACCTGGTTCCGGATCTTCAATTATGGGATATGCAGGTATCACTGGTGCAAATACTGATGTTCAGCCGCACTCTGATCCTTATTTCCATATTGCCAGCATTAAGCAGGTTCAGGCTAACTTAATCAATAAGAATTGTGATGTTGAAACTACAACCACAAACAATCCTCCTGTAATTGCTGCTTTATCACCTTATACTATTCCTAAGGGAACCGCGTTCGTTTTAACGGCTTCTGCTACAGATGCTGAAAACGACCCGATGACGTACTGCTGGGAAGAAGTAGATAATGCAAGCGTTACGATTAATAAAAATAATTTAGGAACAACAGCCACAGGTGCAAGCTTCAGATCGCTTAACCCTACAACTAGTCCTACAAGATACTTCCCTAAATTATCTTCTGTATTGGCTGGAGTTTTAAACAACTCAAACAACCAATGGGAATCTGTTTCCACTGTTGCAAGAAACTCTAAGTTTGCCGTAACAGTAAGAGACAACAATCCTGCTGCAAACCAACAACAGACTCAGTTTGCAGAACAAACGATTACCGTAGGAAACGACGGACCTTTTAAAGTAACAACTACTACAGCCTATAATAATGGGCCTACGAACGTTACCTGGGATGTTGTAAATACAACGGCAGCTCCTTATAATACAGCTAACGTTAAAATCGATTATACAACAGATAACGGAGTAACATGGACTGTACTTGCAGCTTCAACGGCTAACGACGGAAATGAATCATTTAACATTGCCGGTCTTACTGTTGGAGGTACCATTAAATTTAGAGTAGCGGCAATCGGAAACGTATTCTACGCAATTGGAACTGCAACAATTGCAAGTTTAGCGAACTGTACAACCGCTCCTCCAACTGGTATTACAGTGACTGCAATTACACAGACTACAGCTACAGTTTCATGGACGGCGGCTGCTAACGCAACATACGTAATTCAGTATCACCCTGTAGGAAGCACAACCTGGACTACGGTAACATCAACTGGAAACTCTATAGGTCTTACAGGTTTAAGTGACGGTATTCAGTATGAAGTACAAGTGGCTACAGTTTG
>CBFGVN010000237.1:0-5372 GCA_965651845.1 uncultured Chryseobacterium sp.
CGGGAACCTGCTTTCCACTGCAATTCCTCATTACGCGGCTCTGCTTTGCTCCGCCGCTCCATTGCGGGATTTTCGTTGCAATCAGGGCTAGGATTTCAGGTTTGGTGGCTTCGAGAGCCTCAGCCACCACAGAAATCACCGCCTTTTCTATGTCAAGAAAATAAAGCGGTCACAATTCCTCTCCTCTGGAGGGGTGGCAAAAATTCAAAAAAATTTTTGACGGGGTGGTTTCAAAAGTCAATTGTGAATCGTCAATTTGCTTCGCTTGTCAATTTTCAATTTTTAAAAATTCACCATTCATTTGCAAAGCAAAATTCACCATTGACACCAAAGGCAGCTACAAAAACGTCGCATCAAAATAAAAAGGAAGTAAATCCTTGATAGCATGCACTTTCACCACTTCTTCATTCATGCTGGAAAAATAAAGATCGATATTTTCATTTTGTTTTGTTTCGTATTCCATCAGGCTTTGTCGGCAGGCTCCACAAGGCGGAATAGGCGGGTTTTTCTCATGAGATGCTTTTGGGCCTCCTACTACAAAAATCTTTTTAATTTTTACATCCGGAAAATTAGCGGCCACCCAGAATAATGTTGTTCTTTCGGCACAAAGTCCCGAAGGAAAAGCTGCATTTTCCTGGTTGTTTCCGGAATATATTTCCCCGTTTTCAAGCAGAATGGCACAACCCACCAAAAACTGGGAATAGGGTGCATATGCATTTTCGCGGGCCTGTTTTGCTCTTTCGAATAATTTCCTTTCTATATTGTTCAGTTCACTGCTATTTTTAAAATATTCGTAACTGATGTGAGTTTCTTTTTTCATATATTGTGGATTAAAAAAAGGGGGATAAAATTACATCTTTTTAATGACGTGGACAATATATCCCTTTCCTTTAAAATTTTAATTTAAAATATTCAAATCAAAAATGTTATACACTCCGATAAGATTCAGAAATGTTGAGCTGAAAAACCGTTGGGTAATGTCTCCAATGTGTATGTATTCATGTGAAAATGGTCTTGCCAATGACTTCCATTTTGTACATTACGGAAGCAGGTCGCAGGGTGGAACGGGTTTAATTATGGTAGAAGCAACAGGTGTGGAGCCTCGAGGAAGGATTACCAATCACTGCATGGGGCTCTGGAATGATGAGCAGGCGGAAAAGCTTCAACGGATCGTAGAATTTGTCCATAAAAATTCGGAAAGCAAAATCGGAATTCAGCTGGCTCACTCGGGAAGGAAAGGCTCGACATGGAATAATATTCAGATTCCTGTGGAAGAAGGATGGGAAACATTGGCTCCAAGCCCGATTCCTTATCATCCGACGGAAAGAATTCCTCATGCCTTAACAATTGAAGAAATTAAGGAGCAGGTTCAGAATTTTAAAAATGCAGCAAGAAGAGCTGTAAAAGCAGGATTTGATATTATTGAAATTCACGGAGCACATGGTTATCTGGTTCATCAGTTCTTATCACCGCTTTCCAACATCAGGACAGATGAATATGGCGGAAGTTTTGAAAATAGGATCAGATTTTTACTGGAAATTGTTGATGCTGTGAATGAAGAATTAAACGAAAATGTGGCACTGTTTGTAAGAATTTCCGGAACAGAATACGCCGAAAACGGCTGGGAGATTAACGACAGCGTTGCTTTAGCTAAAATACTGAAAGATCATCATGTTGATCTGGTAGATGTTTCCAGCGGCGGAAATATTCATGGAGTAAAGATTCCGCTTTTTGATGGCTATCAGGTTCCGCTTTCTTCACAGGTAAGAAATGAAGCAGAAATAAAAACCGGAGCGGTAGGATTAATTAAAAAAGTTTCGCATGCGGAAGAAATTCTGCAAAAAGGTGATGCAGATTTAATTTTTATTGCAAGAGAAATTTTGAGAAACCCGTACATTGCTGTTCAGGGGTCTTTTGAGATGAAGGAAGAATGTTTTTTTCCACATCAATATTTAAGAGCCAAAATTTCTACATAATTTTCTATATTTGATAACCAAAACATTGATAATGAAAATAGAAGACTTCATGCTCCCATGCCCCAGTAAGAAATTCCTAGGAATTGAATGCTTCGGCTGTGGAACCCAGAGAGCTATTGTAATGGTTTTCGAGGGTAGATTCGGTGAGGCTTTTCATATGTTTCCGGCGGTCTATACTTTGTTGCTTTTTTTTGCAACGGTTTTCATGAGTTTTCTAGATAAGAAAAGAAATTATGGAAATCTGTTAGTCGTTTTAGCGGCTGTCAATTCTGTAATTATGGTCGTTTCTTATTTCTATAAGCATTATTTTATTAACCATTAAAACAACAAATTAAATATAACTATGGATCAAAAATTGCCAAATGCACAAACGGTGCTTATTCTAGGAATTATTTCAGTGGTGGGAACTTGCTGCTGTACAGGTTTGATAGGAATTATCTGCGGGCTTATCGGTCTTAGCAAATACAAAGGAGACAAAATGCTTTACGATCAAAATCCGTCGCAGTATTCGGATTTTGGAAACCTTAACACAGGACGTATTCTATGTATCATAGGTCTTGTATTGGGTTCTCTGCAGGTTCTTTACACGGTTTATATCCTTGCAACTGTTGGTTGGGACGGATATATGGAACAGGTTCGTGAGATTTCCAAAATGGGAAGAGCATAAAAAATCAAGACCGCCGTTGAGCGGTCTTTTTTTATAGGTTTAATTTAATAAAAGCCTTCTCTCATTATGAAAGAAGGCTTTTTGTATAATAGTAAATTGAAATTATTTAACGATAAACTTCAGTGTAGAATTATCCAGTTTCAAAAGATAAACTCCCTGTTCAAGGTTTTTAATTTTAATTGAATTTCTACTATTTTTAAAAGGCTGATCAATGGCTTGTACCATTTTGCCCTGAAGATTGTAGATTTCAGCTTTTTTGATGTTTTGAGTTTCACCTTTTACAAAAATCTCGTTGTTTGAAATAGGGTTTGGTGAAATTTGAAGTTCTTTCTGATCTGAAGTGAATTCAGAAGAAATATTCTGACTTTGTCTTGCCGTTCCGGAATAGCAAGTCCAGCTTAGGTTGTCGATGGCCACCCTATTGCTTGTCGATGTATTTTCCAGCGTTACAACCACATTTCCGGATACATTAATATTGTTGATTGTAGTCGTTGTCACATTGGTGTTGTAAGGAATTGTTCCCACAGTTGTACCATTCACTTTTACATTGAACGTTCCGCTGGTTCCTGTGAATTTTAATTGAGTAGTAACTGTTAACGAACCGATTCCATTGGCCGAATTGCTTGAAGTTAAAGCTCCGTCTCTTACCGTAATTGCTTTGGTTGAAATGGTTTGGTCGGTTCTGGCGTCAGTCGCCGTCCATGAAATACCACTGTTTGTCCATGTTCTTGTTAAATAAGAAGATGAGCTTGCTGTTGGGATGGCTTCAAAAGTTTCATTAACACAGTTTGTTCCTGTCGGAGGATTTGTTGTTCCACCGCCTGAACCGGAGCCCCAAATTTGATTCACATAATTCGGATTATCAATAAAAGGATTTCTGTTGCCCTGATAAGTGTAAGACGCATTATTTCTGTTAATTTCCGCCTGAGAAACAGGATCCTGATTATGCCAAGCCAATAAGACATTCAATTCCCAGGTTTGCAGTCCCGGAAAGGTTGAGCTTCCCAGCATATTTCCTGATGTAAATGAGGAAAGCTTGCTTTGATAACGAGTGACAAAATAAAAAATCATTCTTGCAACATCTCCTTTAAACTCATCAATCGGCTCAAAAACCGTCCCGGAATACCCCGAAGAAACAGAATTTCCGAGTTTGGAACCATTTTGAGAAGTAAAAGTTGCTGTTCCCACTTTCCCGAAAGGGTAGTTAGATCTCATTCCGTTTACTTTTCCGTCTGTCGCTCTGATAAAATGAATATCGGAAACCATTGGTGAGGCTTCATTAAACAAGCTTTGAGGTACAATATGCTCTCTGTTGTAGCAATTTCCTTCTACCGAGTATGTTCCGCACTGGTTGGTTCCCGGAGTGTATTTGTATGGGTCTGTTCCTGTTGGTTTTTCCGAATAAATATCTAAAATTGAACCGTCGTTTTCATAGTTTTTGTCGATGTCGGTTGTTTTATAACCTGTCCAGAGTCCGCTGTAGCCTTTGTCCTGATGTCCGTTGGTGATAATTGTGCTTAATGCGGTTTTCAAAGAGGCGCCAGACAATCCGTTTGCAGAATTGTAATATCCTGACGGAGCTTGTGCATGAGCCATGAAACCTGCAAATGCAAAAAGAAGTAATGATTTTTTCATGTCAAGTTTAATTTTCCAGTAAGATTACTACAATTTAATGAATAAAAAATTACGGAATTGTTAAATTTCATTGGGTGTTGAATTATTAACTATGCATTGCCTATCATTGGATTATTAGGATAAAAAATGATTTTATAAATGCTTCGAGGGTCTCAGCAAGACACTGGTAAAAACGTTGAATATTAAATAAATAGCAACTTATAAAACGGTTAGTATTAGGAATGTCATGCTGAGGCTCTCGAAGCATCTATATTAAAATAAATCAGTGTCATTCGAGAAAATATTTGTGTCATCCGTGTTTAAAAAAAATTTCAAAAATACCAATCATAATAAAAAATATTTGCATTAATCAATTTTAAATCAAAAATTAAGTTTTATTTAATTGATAAAAATCATGAAATTTTAAATTAAAAGTAATTGTAAAAAGAATTATTTTCGCATATTATTTTTATTTAGAATGATTAAAAATTTATCTATTAAAAAATGTTTTCCTTTAGTAGGAATTTTGAGTGGAATGTTTACTGCAAATGCTCAGTGCAATGCAGTTACTGGCTTTTCTGAGAATTTTGATGCTTATTCTTGCTGTAGTATGGGAGTTGTACCTACTTGTTGGAACAGTGTTATCTTGGGAGGAGCAAGCCAGATTATTTCGTCGACGGCTCCTGCTTCGGGAACGGGCCAAATTTATCAAAACGGTTATGGAGCCGGAAAAATTTCTATCGTTGTGATGCCTCCGATCTCTAATATCAATGCGGGAACACATCGTTTGAGAGTGAAAATGAAAGCCAATTCTGCCGGCTATCTGGAGTTTGGTTATATTAAAGATGCCTTACCTGACACTTTTGTTGTACTTCAGGGAATTACTATCACCAATACCTCTTACAGTGACAGTGCTGCAGAACGAATTTTCACAGTTCCGACAACAGTTCCGGACGGGATGAGATTGGCGATCCGAAATCCGGGAAATTCTTTCGCTGGACATTATTGGGATGATGCGGTATGGGAGCCGATTCCGACGTTGGGAACTCATGAAACTGATGCATCTTCAGGGGTAAAAGTTTATCCGAATCCTTTTAATGATGTTTTGCATATTT
>CBFGVN010000238.1:0-5366 GCA_965651845.1 uncultured Chryseobacterium sp.
TCTGCAAGTTCAAGTTTAGATTTTTCATTAACGGCAACTTTGAATCCTATTAACGAAAATCAGACGGAAGTACAGATGTTGTTCGAAGGGAATTTCAACCCGTTTATCAAAATGATGGTGGAAAAACCTCTGCAAAATTTCATTAATACGCTTACAGATAAAATTGAAGCATATAAATAAGAAAGCCGCTTTTTAAGCGGTTTTTTTGTTGAAAATCTTTTTATTTGGCATAATTTACTGATAGTATAGATTTTATGGTTGAATTTTTAGTAACTTTATTAGACATTTATTACTAAAAATTACTGCCATGAAAACCAATTTAACCTTTAAAAAAGCAGATTTTATACTTCTACTTTTGGCATTATTTATCTCTGTAAATTTTTACGCACAGCAAAATAAAGCGATTAAAAATATCGTGCTTGTTCATGGAGCTTTTGTCGATGGATCCGGCTGGGAGGGGATTTATAAAATTTTAACTAAAAAAGGATATCATGTATCGGTTACTCAGCATACGCTTCTTTCTTTCGAGGAAGATGTGAAAGCGGTCAATAGAATTATCGATCAGCAGGATGGCCCTTGTATACTGGTGGGACACAGCTATGGCGGCGCAATTATAACGATAGCCGGGAATAATCCGAAGGTTGCAGGGCTGGTGTATGTCGCTGCACATGCTCCTGATGAAGGGGAATCGGAAGCAGATAACGGGAAAAATTATCCGCCGGCTTATAAATCTCTGATAAAAGGACAGGACGGATTGGATTATATTAATCCTGAAAAATTTCCGGATGATTTTGCAGGTGGAGTAGCAAAGGAAAAAGCGAAATTTATGGCTGTATCTCAAACCCCGACGGCGGATGTTGCTTTTCATGCGATCATTCAAAATCCGGCGTGGAAAGTAAAACCAAGTTGGTATGTAGTGGCGAAATCAGACAAAATTATCAACCCAGATTTGGAAAGAATGTATGCCAAAAGAGCAAAAAGTACTGTGATAGAAGTAGAAGGAGCGAGCCATTGTGTTTACATTACGCATCCCAATGAAGTTTCCAATTTAATTATTTCGGCTTCAAATCTTGGTAAATAACCGGATTAAGCAATAACTCCGGAGCTGTGATCATGCGAACTTCCTGTTGCCGATGAGAGAACATTTATTTCATTATTAAGTCTCAAAACACCCATAAATGCAAAAATTAAAGCTTCTTTGTATTCGATAATTTCATTTTCAGGAATGATGATCTGAGTATTTGTTTTAATTTTAATTTTTTCAATTAAAAATTGATTGTAAGTTCCACCGCCTGTAAAAAGCACGTTTTTAAACTGATTTTCATTAAAAACTTTTGAAATTTGCTGAGCAGCGTGTTCGGTGAAAGTTGCTAATGCATCAATAGTTTCAATGTTTTCAAATAGAGGAAAAACTTTTTCATTGCACCATTCGATTCCTAGGGATTTTGGATGAGATTGCTGATAATAGGCTAATGAATTTAATTGTAATAATAATTCATCATTAATTTTTCCTGTTCTCGCTAAATCTCCATTTTCATCAAAATTTTTATTGAATTTTTGAACGAGTTTGTTCAACGCAATATTTACCGGAGCGATGTCAAATGCGGCTCTTTTGCCATTAATTTTCAAAGAAATATTAGAAAATCCGCCTAAATTAAGACAGGCATCATATTGTGAAAATAACAGTTCATCGCCGATGGGTACAAGCGGAGCCCCATTTCCACCCATCAAAACGTCCTGGCTGCGAAAGTCATAAATAACAGGTAATTCTGTTTCAAGTTTAATGGCTCTTCCGTCTCCGATCTGTAAAGTGAATTTTTTCTGAGGCTGATGAAAAACCGTATGTCCATGAGATGCAATAAGATCTACATTCTCAAGCTGATGTTTTTTAATGAAATTTTTAACTGATTTTCCTAAATAAAAACCATATTCTGAATGCAATTCTAATAATTCTACTGCTGAGAAGTTGATACAGTTTCTGAGCTGATCTTCCCAATATTCAGGGTAAGAAACCGTTTCTGCTTTTACAATTTCAAAACTCCATGAATCTTGTTTTTCAAATCTTGCAAAACAAATATCCAGGCCGTCTAAGCTCGTTCCCGACATCAAACCGATTGCATGGAATTTCATAGGCTTATTTTTTGCTTTCAGATAATTTAGAGGTCGTAAAATCTCCGGAATTTTGAAGGAATACATATTCCGAGAAATCATCTTTTGCCCTCATTCCGTGATTACTGATCAGAGTGGAGCCGTCTTCCAGTGTTACATAAACGGTATCGTGGGTGTAGATTTGCTTTTTTCTTTGATCCCAAAAAACACTCTGCATGGCAAATTTTTGCCCTTCATTGGTGGTGATTCTTACATTTCCCCTTGCTTCATAGAATTGTTTATAATCAAAAAACCGGGCATATTTTGCTTTGATTGTTCCCGGAACTTTAGGCTTTTTCTTGTCAAAAAACTGAATGTCAATTCCTTTTCTTGCTACAGTATAAGGGCTGTCGATCAATTCATATTTTTCGATGATCGGTGCTTTAGCTCTTAATGTCACAAACCCGGAATCTCTCTGAATAATATTCGCATTATTGATGATCTGTGAAGGGAAATTTTTACTCTGCTTTCCTCCGGCTTTCGTAAGATCTTCTTCACAAGAGGTCAATATAAAAAATATAGCACAACTAAAAAGGTATGCTATATATTTATATGATATGTTTTTAATCATCAACATAATTTTATTCATAAAGTCTCTTTCTGAACCACTTATCAGCAAATTGAAACCAACTCTGAAGTTGATGAAGTTCTGGTTGATCAGGTCATTTTTAAGAGTTCCTCTTTTTCCAACTTCAAGACCCAGTTCAAGACCACTCATTCGGGTAATGCTGCTGTTTTTGAATGGAAGAAGTACCCCTGCGGAAACACCAAATTTATTGATGTTCTGCCCTGCGATTTTCAAACTTCCTTTTTCATAGAAAGCTCCGTATCTATAGACAACTCTTGAAAAATAGCTTCTGAAGTTGTTGTAGTTTGGCAAATACCAACCTCCGGCAGAAATTCTGTAAGAATCCTGAAGGTCAAAAGATTTTCCGAAGTACGAGATGCTTTCTCCTTTTTTGTAATCGCCCTGTACAGAAAGGAACCATTTGTTTTCTTCTCCATAACCTACCCCAATAGAAGCCTGTAGCGGTAGAAGGTTTTTAGAGCTTGCCGTTTTTTGTTCGATGATGCTTTCGCTGCCACTTTGGATCGTGGTTCCGGTAGCGTCATAAAAATAAGTACTGTTTTTATACTCAGAAGTCATATTACTGGTATTCCCAAAAGTAGTGGTAGCACCGATTGTCAATTTTCTGTCCGTACTTGTATTTAAAGTCTGATAGCTTGCTCCTAATGTAAAGTTGAAGTTTCTTACATTGTTCTTAGTCTCGTATCCATTGATCAATTCTGCATTAGATTGAGCTAATTCATTAAGATCGTAAAGATTTCCGAAATAATAATTGGCTCTTAAACCAAGTGCAAATTTTTCAGTAAGTTCATATCCTAAAGCAATCTGAGCCGTGTTCAATGTTCGGCTTCCTTTGAATCTGTTGCCACTGGTAGCATATACGACACCGTTGTCGTGTTTAAGTTCATCTGAATGTACGAAGGAAAGGCTATTGAAATATTAGATAAATACGTAGAATGTTTGGTAGACTTCGTATTATTATAATCAGTTTTGAAGTAATTGTTTTCGTTGGTAGCTTCCAGCTTGATACTTGTAAGCTCGAAATTAGCGTTGTTTGCAGGGTTTGCAAAGTTAAAATTACTCGTAAAATCGCTTATAAAAGCGGTTGATATACCTCCCATTGAGGTAGTTTCAATCGTATTATCATATTTTACATCTCCAATTCCATAAGTGGCATAAGGTGAGTTACTCAGATTCTGCGCATTCAGGAAATATCCAACTGATATAAATGATAGTACAAAGATTTTTTTCATTCTTTATTTTTAAAACAATGCGCAAATATCTTAAATATTAATGAATTGTAAAAATTATATGAGGTTAAAGTTTGTTAAGGGGGATGAATAGCCGTATTTATAGTGAATTGGCAATTGTGAATACGCTTTGCTCGTGAACTTTTATGTACAATGAAAATAATTCACAAAATTCTCCTCCTCTGGAGGGGTGGCGAAAATTCAAAGAATTTTTGACGGGGTGGTTTTAAAATGGAATTTTACTTCGTAAGTGAATAATTAATCTATCTTATTGTTTTATCTGCATTATTAAAAATTCACCATTCACTTGCAAAGCAAAATTCACTTATTCACAATTCAAATTTTCTTTATCTTTGAGCCATGAATTGGGAGAACATTGCCGGACAGGAAAATCTGAAAAAACTTCTGAGAGACAGTATCGCCGAAAACAGAGTAAGCCACGCCCAGCTTTTCGTAGGAAAGGAAGGTTATGGTACTTTGCCCATGGTTTTGGCTTATGCGAAAGAAGTATTAAGCTTGGAAAATGAACATGCCGCTTCGAAGGTCGAGCACCTCAATCACCTTGATCTGCATTTCAGTTTTCCGGTTTTTACGGACAATAAAAATTCTTTAAGCAAAAATAAATTTGAAGATTTCAGAGAAATGATCTTGGCTTCTCCATATTCGAGCTATGACGATTGGACTGCTTTTCTAGAGTCTGAAAACAAACAGCTTTTTATTTCCGCAGATGAAGTGGACGACCAGAATCAAAAGTTTTCTTTAAAAAGCTTTGAAGGTGGAACCAAAATTTTAATTGTCTGGAGAGCCGATAAAATGAATGTTGCTGCTTCCAACAAATTCCTGAAATTTTTAGAAGAACCGCCTGCAAAAACCATTATTTTACTGACTGCAGAGTCTACCAATGATATTTTACCAACAATTCTTTCCCGGACACAGATCGTGGAAGTTCCGAGAATCAATGACGAAGATATTGAAACGTATCTGAAAAAGAATTTCAATGTTTCTGATGATAAAATAAAGGAAATTGTGCATGAAGCTCAGGGAGATCTGAATGATGCCTTAATGCTTTTACAGTCTGGAAATAAAAGCGATGAGTTTGAAAAATTGTTTGTTCAGTGGGTTCGTGATGCTTTTATGGTCAAAAAGAAACCTGAATTTTTGAAGAGCATTATTCTTTGGGCAAGAGTAATTGCAGGCTGGAACCGTGAAAAGCAAAAGAACTTTTTAAATTACTGTTCGGAAGTTTTCAGATTGGCTTTGCTTCAGAATTACCAATCGGAAAGTCTGGTGTATAAAAAAATTGATGCCAATGGTTTTAATTGGATCGGATTCTCAAAATTCATCAGTGGAGCCAATATTGAAAGTATTTTGGAAGAAATCAGTACCGCAGATCTGCATCT
>CBFGVN010000239.1:0-5350 GCA_965651845.1 uncultured Chryseobacterium sp.
CAAGGTTTTTATCTGTATTCAATTTAAATTATTTTTTCTGAGCCGGCTGCGGATTTGCCTGCTGTTGAGCTGCAGCCTGTTGTGCCGCTACTACAGCAGGATCCATTCCTGCACCTTGCTGCAACTGAGCATTAGGATTCACTTTCGGAGCAGAAAGCCCTGTCTGCTTATCCAGAACAGTTACCAATTCTGGATCTCCTAAGTTGAAGAACGGCTTGCTTGCAATTTTACCGTCTTTATCTACAACAATGAAGCAAGGTAATTTAAATCCGTAAACGCCATATTTTTTAGCAATATCAGAATTTAATCCGCCTTCACCATAAACATTCGTTCCTGCGATTCCTTTTAATAAAGAGTTGCTAGTTTTTACGAACTGATCTTTTGTATCATCAACGTTTACAAATACAAAGTTCATTTTAGATTTGTAAAAATTCACCACTTCTTTCAATACCGGAATTGTAGCTTCTCCGATATAAGGATTCCATGAAGCGTAGAATGTCAACAAATAAGGTTTTCCTTTATTTTCAGAAAGCTTGTAAGCTTTTCCGTCTTGTTTTACCAATGTACCTTCAGGTGCTAATTCGCCCACTTTGAACCCGTTGATTGCAAATTGGATTTTCTTTAGATCTTCCTTGATTGTAGCATCTTTAATATCTGTATCAATGATCTTTTTGATTTTTTCTACAGTTTTCTCAGGAGAACCTGGGTGAATGTCTGACTGAGCCATTACAAAAGCCAAAAGATAATCTTTAGCTGTTTGTGAAAGATCTTTTTGATTCTTTTTCAAATATTCTGAGAATAATTCTGAAGTTGTAATATCTGTTTTTCCTTTGCTGTTTGCTTCTGCATATTTCTGGAAATCCGGGCTCATTTTACCCAAAAGATATTGTCTGTAGTAAGGGTTTTCTTTTACCATTACATCTTTATTCTCCTGAAGCTTGTTTTCAAAATCTGTGAAAGCTTTAGTCACTTTGAAAGAAGGATTCCCCATTTGCTTGTGGCTTAGCTCATATTGATTCATGATTGTAAGTAAAGTACTTGCCAGATCATTTTTCTTCCAAGTGATGATTTCGTTATCAGGATTGAACTTTTTAACATTTTCGTCGATATTTTTATTAATATCTGCCTGAACTTTTTCAATTCCTTTTAAGAATGTTTTTTCATCTTTCATGATTAGCTCATTCATGTTAACCGTCTGAGCATATGTTGAAAGATATTTTTGAGTGGCTGTAAAGAAATCATTGTTC
Organism: uncultured Chryseobacterium sp.; assembly: GCA_965651845.1. GTDB lineage: Bacteria > Bacteroidota > Bacteroidia > Flavobacteriales > Weeksellaceae > Chryseobacterium. Next base: position 1,248 of record CBFGVN010000239.1, read on the forward strand.
TTTTTAGCATCACCCGTGATCACATATTCTGATGGGAAAGTCATTGCATTACCTGAAATCTCAAGTTTCTGACCTCCTTTTAGGTAAATTAGGTTTTGTTTTCCACCATAAGAAATTACATACATTCCGCTTTTGGGAGCTTCGAAATTTCCTGAGAAAGTTCCGTCTTTATTTACTCCGATATTAATTAATGGTAATGTAGCTACTCCTGAAGCTTCAATAAATTCGATTCTCTCCAATGGAGAACCGCCAGTGATTTTTCCTTTTACTTCTACTTTTTTAGAGCAAGACATCGCAAAAACCGCGATGATAAACAATAAAAGATATTTTTTCATTTTGAATTTTATAATTACGCAAAAATAAGTTTTTCAATAAACTAATTACAATTAAATATTATTTTTATGAAAGATTTAACTAAAAAAATCGCCATCCAATAAGGAGACGATTTTTTTGTGGTATATTAAATCAATTCTACCCTTGATCAACGAAAGCCGCCATATACTCTCTGTTCATTCTGGCAATGTTTTCAAGAGAAATTCCTTTAGGGCATTCCACTTCACAAGCACCTGTATTTGAACAGTTTCCGAAGCCTTCTTCGTCCATAGCTTTCACCATGTTCAGAACTCTTCTCTTCGCTTCTACCCTACCTTGAGGAAGTAATGCGAACTGAGAAACTTTAGCTCCTACAAATAACATTGCAGAACCGTTTTTACATGTAGCCACACAAGCTCCACATCCGATACAGGCTGCAGCATCCATTGCTTTGTCTGCATCTTCTTTAGGAACCGGAATTGCATTGGCATCCAAAGTATTTCCTGAAGTGTTCACCGAAATGAAACCACCTGCAGCCATTACTCTGTCGAATGCGCTTCTGTCTACCATTAAGTCTTTAATAACCGGGAAAGCGGCACTTCTCCAAGGTTCAATGACGATCGTTTCACCGTCTTTGAACATTCTCATGTGAAGCTGGCAGGTAGTAATCCCTGTATCCGGGCCGTGTGCTCTACCATTGATGTAAAGAGAACACATTCCGCAGATCCCTTCACGACAGTCGTGATCGAAAGCTACCGGCTCTTTTCCTTCGTTAATAAGATTTTCGTTAAGGATGTCCAGCATTTCCAAGAATGAAGAATCTGTAGAAACATCCGATATTTTATAAGTCTCAAACTGACCTTTAGATTTATTATTTTTTTGTCTCCAAATTTTCAGCGTAAGATGTAAGCCTTTTTTTGCACTCATAATTGTATATTTAAAGATTGGAGATTATTTGTAACTTCTAGTTTTAACCTCGATGTTATCGTAAATCAGTTCTTCTTTGTGCAACACTTCCGCGTTGATATCGCTTCCCTGATATTCCCAAGCTCCGACGTATTTGTAATTCACGTCATCTCTTTCCGCTTCTCCGTCCGGAGTGGAATGGTCTTCACGGAAATGTCCTCCACAAGACTCATTTCTGTGCAATGCATCGATAGCCATTAATTGTCCTAATTCCAGGAAGTCTGCCACTCTGAACGCTTTTTCAAGCTCAGTGTTCATTCCTTCACCTTCACCAGGAACTTTTACATTTTTCCAGAAATCGTTTCTTACTTCTTCGATTTCCTTGATTGCTTCTCTTAAACCTTCAGGAGTTCTTCCCATTCCTACTTTATTCCACATAATGTGTCCTAATCTCTTATGGAAATGATCTACTGAATGGGTACCTTTATTATTTAAGAAGAATTCAACTTTTTCTTTAATTCCCTTTTCTGCTTCGTCGAATGATGCAGAGTTTGTAGGAATTGCTCCTGTTCTGATATCTGCAGAAAGGTAATCTGCAATTGTATAAGGAAGTACGAAATATCCGTCTGCAAGACCCTGCATTAGCGCAGAAGCTCCCAATCTGTTCGCTCCGTGATCTGAGAAATTAGCCTCACCGATTACGAAACATCCAGGGATAGTAGACTGAAGATTGTAATCTACCCAAACACCACCCATTGTATAGTGAACGGCAGGATAAATCTTCATTGGAGTTTTGTAAGGATCATCAGCCGTAATTTTTTCATACATTACGAATAAGTTACCGTATTTCTCCTCAACCCATTTTTTACCAAGATCATAAATCTGCTGCTCCGTTGGGTTATGAATATGTTTTTCGATAGCGGCTTCTCTACCTTTTTTCATGATCTCTGTAGAGAAATCAAGGTAAACACCTTCCTGAGTATCATTATTTTCGATTCCGAAACCAGCGTCGCATCTTTCCTTAGCTGCTCTTGAAGCAACGTCTCTAGGCACCAAGTTCCCAAACGCAGGATATCTTCTTTCTAAATAGTAATCTCTATCTTCTTCTTTAATATTTTCAGGTCTCAATTTACCTTCTCTGATCGCTACCGAATCTTCAATTTTCTTAGGAACCCAGATTCTTCCTGAGTTTCTTAATGATTCAGACATCAAAGTAAGCTTAGACTGCTGCGTTCCGTGAACCGGAATACAAGTCGGGTGAATCTGTACATAGCAAGGATTTGCAAAGTACGCTCCTTTCTTGTGAATTTTCCAAGCTGCAGATACATTTGAACCCATTGCGTTGGTAGAAAGGAAATATACGTTTCCGTAACCTCCTGAAGCAATAACAACAGCGTGAGCAGAATGTCTTTCAATCTCACCTGTTACAAGGTTTCTTGCGATGATACCTCTTGCTTTTCCGTCAACAATTACAAGATCCATCATTTCGTGACGGTTGTACATTTTAATTCTACCTTTACCGATCTGACGGCTCATTGCAGAATATGCACCTAATAATAACTGCTGACCAGTTTGTCCTTTTGCATAGAAAGTTCTTTTTACCTGAACCCCACCAAATGAACGGTTATCAAGCTGACCTCCGTACTCACGTCCGAAAGGAACACCCTGAGCAACACATTGGTCGATAATATTTGCAGAAACTTCAGCTAATCTGTAAACGTTGGCCTCTCTCGCTCTATAATCACCACCTTTAATAGTATCATAGAATAATCTGTAGGTAGAGTCTCCGTCACCCTGATAATTTTTAGCTGCGTTGATACCTCCCTGAGCCGCAATAGAGTGCGCTCTTCTTGGAGAATCCTGGTAGCAGAATGCTTTTACGTTATATCCCTGCTCTGCTAAAGTTGCAGCGGCAGAACCACCTGCCAAACCCGTTCCAACAACAATAATATCAATTTTGTCTCTGTTGTTTGGTGCAACAAGGTTCATATGGTCTTTATGATTTTTCCATTTATCCTTTAGAGGACCTGCTGGAATTTTCGAATCTAATTTACTCATAAGTATATTGATATTATTATTGAGTTACAAAGTGAAAAATTGCGATAAAAATAAAACCTGCAGGAATAAGGATTGAATACCATTTTCCAATCGCTTTAATTACCGGAGTATATTTTGAATGTCTCGCCCCAACTGATTGGAAAGACGACTGAAACCCGTGAGCCAAGTGTAATCCTAATAATACAAAAGCAATTACATACAAAGCTACTCTCCAGATATCAGCAAACTTTTCGTGCAATTCTGGCCAGAAACGCTCTGCATCGGGAGCAATTCTTTCTACATACTTATAATTGATTTCATGCAACCAGAAATCGTAAAAGTGTAATGCCAGGAAAGCCAACACAACAGCTCCGGAAATAATCATATTTCTGGACATCCATGAAGAGTTCACAGAAGGATTGTTTGCAGCGTACTTTACAGGACGTGCTTTATTATTCTTAATTTCAAGAACAAATCCCATAATGAAATGGAAAAGAACCGCAAAACCAAGAATAGGCTGCATTAAGAACTGTACAAACGGATTATACCCCATAAAATCAGAAGCCGTGTTGAAAACATCACGATTCGGTAATACAGATAATAAGTTTGTCGTCAAATGCAGTATAAGAAAAATCAGCAAAAATAAAGCTGATAATGCCATAGCATATTTTCTACCTATCGTAGAACTCGTTAAACCTGCCATAAAAAGTTTAAATTTGATTTTCCACAAAATTAAGAAATGTTAACTATATCAAAAAGTGAGAAATCTCACAATTAGACAGTTTGAAATCTTTCTAAATAAGAGCTTAAAATGTTATAAATAAAGTCAGTCCAGAAACACTTTACAA
>CBFGVN010000240.1:0-5337 GCA_965651845.1 uncultured Chryseobacterium sp.
AATAAACTTTTAGAACCCGAAAATGTTGAAAAGGTAAAAGACTACCATCCGAAGAAACTGTTGGAGGTATTAATGGTTCGACAGATGCTGAAAGGCTTAAAACCACATTCCAAAATATTATATAAAGACAGAGAACCTTTTTTATCGCCTAAAGATGCAGAAATTTCCATTACTCATTCTTTTCCGTTTGCTGCGATTGCGATTTCTAAAAATAAAATAGGAATTGATATTGAAAAATTCAACCCTAAAATTTTAAGGGTCATTGATAAATTCACGTATGAAAATGAAAGAGATTTTATTCCTTTTGATAAAGAAGTGGCTTTTTATACAATTATCTGGAGTGTGAAAGAAAGCATGTATAAGATCCATCATTCCAACTATTGGTCGCTGAAAAAAAATTACGAAGTAAAACCTTTTGAATTAAAGCATCTTCATCATATAAAATGCAGGGTTTATGATAATCAGTTTTCAGACGAATTCAAGGCGCGTGTAGAGTTTTTCGACGATTACTGTTTTACAATTGTTGAGGAATAGGCTGTACCGCTTTTGTACTTTCAGATTCGTTCTTGTATTTTTCGATCACTTTTCGCTGTTCTTTGGCAACATCATAAATAAGCTCAAGAACGTCATGAATATTTTTAAGTTCCGTTAAATGAGAAATTTTATCAGGATCTCTCAAATCGTAGGTTTCATTTTCAATAAGTTCCGTTCTTCTTTTGAGAATCAGATCTTCCAGGGAAGAATCTTCCGGCTCGATGCGGCTTTCCATATTCAATGTTTCGTTGATCTCTTCACCGTTTAACAGTTTGGAAACTTTCTGCATTTCGGCTTCAATTTTCCGGCTCCAGCCATCTGCGTCTATTTCCGGGTATTTTTCATCGTCTTTTACATATTGTGAAAGAGAAGCGGTGTACGCCGTGATCAAATGTGAAGTTGCCACAAACTGATGCACGACTTCCAGTTTTTTCTGTTGATTTTTCGGTTCTGAAATCATTCTTTGAAAGTTATCAGAAAGGTTGGCCAGCGAAATAATAGCGTTTTTACGCTTCACTTTATACTCTTCAATGTCATGACCTTCTTCTAAAAATTTAGAAATGACACTTTGGAAATACAGTAAATTGGCTTCTGCCGATTTTTTCATTAGATCAAGATTCTGGGTGTGCTCCCAAACAGGAAGTACAATATAGGCCACCAACGAGGTAATCACCGCAGCTACGATGGTATCGACAATTCTGTCTTTAAAAATTACGTCGATATTTCCCGGACTTAAAAAATTAAAGCTGAGAAAAACATAAATCGTCATAAATAAAACCGCCCAAAAATATTTTCCTTTCAGAAAGCTGAAACACATGACCATACTTAGAAGCAGAATGGTGAATAAAACCTGACTTACATGAATATAATGAAGGATTCCGTAAGCAATCACTGCACCGGCGACGGTTCCGTAGAGACGAAGCAGGTTTCGCTGTTTTGTGATGGAGTAGGCGGGTTTCAAAATCGCAACGATCGTAATCAAAATCCAATACGTATGACCGATTCCCAAGAACTGAAATAAAGAAAACGAATATCCTATTAAAAGAGCAATGGTAATCCTCAAGGCATGACGAAAATGGGAAGAAGAAAGAGAAATATTGTTTTTTAAAACATTAAAATTAAGCTTTTCTTCGCTCGGCATGAATTTTTTCAGATCCAATCCGGTAGAAAGGCTTTTGGCCAGTTTTACGTTTTGCGAAAATACTTTGTAGATCTCGTTGATTTCTTTTGTAATTTCATTAATACGCATCAGAATCTGGCGCAAGATCATAAAATCTTCAAAATTATCGGGAGAAATTCTTTTGTTTCTTAAGTCGAAATAATTATGGTTTAAACTTCTTAATTCAGTATCAAGGTTAAACATAGGTTTTGCTCTTGTCCCGATCTGAAGGGAGATTCCGATGTTTGTGATTTCTTCAGCCAGCAGGTTAAGGTAGTCATGAATATTTACGAGAATTGCAGTGTCATCAAAACTTTGCTGAAGTTTTTGATAGTCGCTTTCGGAGGTCATCAGTTTTTCATGAAGATCCATTGAATTGAGGAACATCAGCATTAATAAACGGCTTGTCGTCGTAGATTCGTTAACGATCGTTCTTGTTTTAAAAACGGTTTCTCTTGTCTCTTCCTGAAGGTTTTTTATTTCAATCTGTTTGGCGATTACCTGTGTTGTGAGCTTGTCAAAGTCAGGATTTTTTTGATAATAATTGGCTTTAATTTTTAAGAACTCGGCCAGCTGAAGATAATTTTCCCCGATCATCTGGCTCGCCAATTTGTATGGCTGAATGGTAGTTACAATTAAAAATATTAATAAAAACCATGTACATCCCGAAGCAAAAATGAGTAAGCTTTTTAGGATATTTTCCCCTGTCAGATGCCCATCGATAAAGATCGCAAGAACGACCAGTGATAATGATCCTACTGCGGCTAATCTCTGTCCGTACACTCCGATCAGAGAGAAAAACATCCCGAAAACAATGAGTTCTGCAAAAACCAGAATTTTAATATTCATTACCAAACTGGCAATAAGTGCGACAAAAGTGAAGCAGATTATCGCAAATGTCAAAGCATTTCTCCTGCGGATAAATGGTCCTGGCTGGTCTGTAAGTGCCACAAAACTGGTTCCGAGGGGAAAAAGAAAATATTCTTTTAAAATTCCGAAGTGGGCGAGAACGACACAGGGTAAAACAGTGGCCAGTGTAATTCTGATTGCAGAATATACATATTGACTGGTTACGAATTTTTTGAGCTCCGCCGAATAGTTCATACTACAAAATTAGGTATTGAAAACAAAAAAAGCCTTATAAAAATAAGACTTTTGTGAACATATTTTGTTAATTTATATTGAAGTTTATGAGTGAATGGTGAATTGTCAATTAATTTTATTGTGAATTTTCTTCGCAAGTGAATGGTGAACTTTTTATTTCTTGAAAATAATTAAACCCTCAAGCTTTCAAAAACCTTGAAGGTGTTGAATGAGCGGTGAATAAAAAAAGCCCCATAAAAATGGAGCTTTGTATTTACAAAAGATATGTTTCTTAGTTATCTACGTTAGATGTTTCATCACCGATGTTCCATGTAAGACCGAAACGAAGGGTGTTATCCAAAGCAGTATTAATTTTAGACATATTGATCAGGTAAGAAATATCAAGTCCGAAAGAACGGTATTTCAATCCGATACCTGCAGTCGCAAACTGTCTTGCTCCCTGCTCTTCACTTTCGTGGAAATAACCCCCTCTTACTGCGAATGCATTGTCATAAGAATATTCCAACGCTCCACTGTACATGATAGAGTTTTTGTTTTTGAAAGATTTTCCGATACCCGCCATTACACCTACGTTTGGAACTTCGTAGATAGGCTGTCTTGTATTCGGATCCATTCCTACATATTCTGACCCCGGAACTAAGATTTTTGATCCTTCTACACTGATTCCCACTCTGTTTACATCATCAAGGTACATGTCGTAACCAACCCCTAATCTTGCCATAGTAGGAAGATAAGATCTTGATTCTTCGTTTCCTGTATAGTCTAATTTCGGACCAAGATTCTGAACTGCGAAACCTGCGTTTAATTTACCATCATATCCTCCGAAACTTGAGAATCTGGGAGATGTATAGTATCCTGAAACGTCTACTGCAAAAGAGTTTGCCGGTTTTAGCGTCGTATCTGTGTTGAATCCTCCGGCTAAGTCTGAACGGATAAATCTACCCGTAACGGCCATTGAGTAAGAATCAGAAAGTTTAAGACCGTAAGCAACGTCGATAGAGAATTCGTTTGGCTTTGAAGTTCCCATAGAAGTTACTTCATTTCCTACTAATTGAGTCAGGTCTACTTCACCCATATTGAAGTAATAAATACTCGCAGAGATGGTAGATCTTTCTTCCTGCCCTAAGAATTTATGGAACGCTCCATACAACAAAAACACATCATTGGTAAGTTTCCCCATGTAAGGAGTATAGTTGATCCCAACTGAAGAACTTGTTCTGCTAAAAGGATATTTCGCTGCATTCCAGAATTGTGAAAAAGCATCCGGAGAGGTAACTACACCTTGGTCTCCCATACCTCCAGCTCTGGCATCTGGCGCGATTCTTAAAAAAGGAGCTCCGGTTAATACAGGTCTTACTAGACTTAAATCTTGAGAATAGCCTAAAAAGCCAGCACTTAACCCGATCCCTAAAAGCAGTTTAGTAGTTAAATTCATATGTTGTCTTTTATATATTATCAGTTTTTTATTAATATTATTACTGTTATCGTTTAAAAATTATTTCAAAAGTACCATTTTTTCTACAGCTGTAGCACTTCCTTTGCATTTTTCTTGATTTTGACTTTTTGCAAATATCTTAAAAATATACGTACCTTTTGCAACTGTAGCCCCAAAATCGTCTCTTCCGTCCCATTCTATTGCCTGACGCGGCGTTCTAAAGCCCTGTAGGAAGGGTTCTGCAACCACCGGCTGAGATAAAGTTCTTACTAATTTTCCTGTTATCGTATAAATTTGAACATTCACATCAAGGATATCATCGCAATTGTGCTCAAACTGAATATACGTTTTATTCGTAAACGGATTCGGCCAGTTCAATGGTCTGTTGATCACCAAATGCTGATCGGCCTCATCCTTAACTTCAAAGTTTAACGTGGCAGTTGTCGAATTATTGTTTATATCCCAAACTTTAAATGTTAATTGATGCTGTCCCACTGCCAGATTCCTGAATGGATACGTTACATTCCCTTTCTGGTAGTCTGCCAGACTCGGGCTTAGACATCCGTTTCCTTCTCCTGAAGCATAGAAATCATTCAATACGATGGTATTAATAATTTGACCGTCCAAATATACTGTAATATCGTGACCAATACCAGACCCTGTTGAATTAATTCCTGTATCGTCTGTAAGACATGCCAATAGCATCGGATTTTGGTCTGTAATACCGCCATCTGCGAAGTTGGTGTTGTTCATGTACAATTTTACTTTTGGCGGCTCATTATCGTTGATTCCGTTAGGATTAATATCTCCCACCTGTACAGCCTGATTGTTGAATACATCAGAAACTTTATTGTCTGCATATCCTAAAATTCTACCTGTCCCGACTGCGTAGTTGATGTCTTTAGGAACATAGAATTCTACAGTAAAGACCCCATTTACAGCGGTTCCTGAAGCTTTTACGATCGCACTTCCTTCTTCGGTATATTGAAGGACAGGCGTAAGGTTTCCATCGTTATTTAAGGTATTTTTATTTAATCTTTTATCAAAAATATTGATAACAACTCTTCCGTTGAAAGAAGTATTAATTGTTCCGTCCGGTTTGTTG
>CBFGVN010000241.1:0-5315 GCA_965651845.1 uncultured Chryseobacterium sp.
AGATTTAATTTTTTCATATAAAAGGAATATCGAATTATGCGATAAATTTAAAAAAATTATTAAAATAAATTCATTAAAAATTAAAATAACTTAAGAATTAAATAACAAAATAATAATTTAATTAACAAATAAAAATTTTTTCATAAAATAAATTAATTAAATCACAAATAAATGATAATTTTTAAAATGTTAAAAATCAATCAATTAAATAAATATTCAACAAAGCCTGAAATATTTTTAACCAAAAATTTTCTGTAATTTAAATTAATTCAAAATAAAAAAGTGACTTTAAAAAGTCACTTTTACTATCATTTTATATGAAAAATATTCCCTTTAATTCAGATAAAAATCATATTTATTAAGCAATTGGATTTCCTTGATCAGATCACCATTCAGATTCACCGAATGTTTCATCGACTGTACCTCCAGATGCTCAACCTTGGAATCATCATCCATATTTTTAATATAAAATTTCAGTTTCTGATTTCCCTGGTTTCTTTCCAGCACCGTTCTGAAAAACGTAAGATCTTCCGGTCTGAAATCCATCACATCCATAACGAGCGAAATGCTTTTTGCAAACCGTTCAAACGCTTCCTGAAGCTCAATAACATCATTTACATTCACAAAAACACGTCCGTCTTTTACCTGGGCAAATTTGATTTTAAGAATAACAAACCTCTGAACTTCAAGCTTTTCCTTCAATTTCATATAATCCCTGTCTCCCAACCTGAAGGAATATGACCCGGAATAATCTTCCAGCGTAACAAAAGCTACCTTTTCGCCACTTCTGAAGCCGTCTTGTACTCTATATTCAGTAATCAGTCCGGCAACGGTGTATTCTTTTCCACCACCACCGTTTTCTCTTTCTTTCTGTATTGTTTTCCAGTCTTTTTTCTTTTCCTCAAACAATTCTTCCTGCTTATTCGCAAAAGCCTGCTCTTTGTAGGCATCCACCTCATCAAGATTCAGGAAATGGAATACCCCTTTCGGCTCTGCTTTTTTCGTTACTTCTTCTACAATTTCCTCTTCTCCCGTCAGCAATTCATCAGACACAATTTCGATAAGATCAGCTGTTTCATCAATAGAATCTTTTTCCAGAATCGGAACCTCATCCACCACCAGTTTCACCTCTTCTTCTTTTTCCAAAACTGCTTTTTTAGAAAGCTGCCCCTGCATAAACTGATACTGATACTTAAATTCATCCAACGGATGCGCAGAAAGATAGAAACCGATGATTTCTTTTTCTTTATTAAGCTTATGCATATTCGGCCATTCCGGACAAGGCGGTAATTTCGGCTGTTCGATCTGAACTTCTTCCGCAAAATCTGCAAAAAGAGAATTTTCCATCTCGTTTTTACTTTCCTGGAAGCTTTGTCCGTATCGGATTAATCGCTCAAGATTGGTTCTTCCCGCCATATCAATATCAAAATACTGACCTCTGTGGAAATTATCCAATTCATCAAAAGCACCCGCCAATACCAAACTTTCCGCTACCCTTTTATTCATTTGTGAAGGCTGGATTCTTTCGAAGAAATCATAAATATTTTTAAATCTTCCATTCTCTCTTTCCCTTGTGATGGCCTCACTCGGACCTTCCCCGATTCCTTTAATGGCTCCCAACCCAAAACGGATCTGGCCTTTTTCGTTTACCGAGAATTTGTATTGAGATTCATTAACGTCAGGTCCCAGAACATCCACCCCCATACTCTTACAATCTTCCATGAACATGGTGATCGAATCGGTATTGTTGATGTTATTACTCATCACACTTGCCATATATTCAGCAGGGTAATTGGCCTTTAAAAATGCTGTCTGATATGCGATAAAAGCATAACAGGTCGAGTGGGATTTGTTGAAGGCATATTCTGCAAAGGCTTTCCAGTCGTTCCAGATTTTTTCTAATCTTCCTTCATCAAGGTTATTTTTGCGTCCGCCTTCGATAAATTTCGGATACATTTTATTAAGAACATCAATCTGTTTCTTACCCATTGCCTTTCTCAATGTGTCTGCTTCACCCTTTGTAAAGTTGGACAATTTCTGAGATAAAAGCATTACCTGCTCCTGATAAACGGTAATTCCGTAGGTTTCCTTTAAATATTCTTCTGTTTCCGGTAAATCGTAAACAATTTCTTCAATTCCGTGTTTTCTGTTGATAAAATTTGGGATATATTTAATCGGACCAGGTCGATAAAGAGCATTCATGGCAATAAGATCGGCAAAAACCGTTGGTTTAAGCTCTCTCATATACTTTTGCATCCCGGGACTTTCATATTGGAAAATCCCTACCGTTCTTCCCTCTTTAAATAGCTGATATGTTTTTGCGTCATCCAGCGGAATAAGATCAGGATCGATGTCTACTCCATGTCTTTCTTTAACCAGTTTTAAAGCATCTTTAATAATCGTTAAAGTCCTTAAACCAAGAAAATCCATTTTCAGAAGACCTGCACTTTCCGCCACCGAGTTATCAAACTGAGAAACTAAAATATCCGCATCTTTTGCAGCAATCGTCACTGGAACCAGATTACTTACATCTTCCGGTGTGATGATTACACCACAGGCGTGAATTCCGGTATTTCTGATGCAGCCTTCCATTTTTCGGGCGCTCGCCAGTACGTCATGACGCGGATCTGAAGGGCTATCCAGAACCAATCTCATCTCATCGACGAGCATTTGCTCTTCCGGTCTTAATTTATCATATTTCGTTAAAGCTTTCGCAATGTTCATCCCCGGTGTGGACGGGACAAGCTTCGCGATATTATTCGTATCAGGAATCGGGACATCCAAAACCCTTCCGGCATCTTTAATCGCAGATTTCCCACCCAAAACCGAGTACGTAATGATCTGCGCCACCTGATTCTGACCATATTTATCAATTACCCATTTGATAATTTTGTCCCTTCCTTCATCATCAAAATCGATATCAATATCCGGCATGGAAACCCTTTCCGGATTCAGGAATCTCTCGAAAAGGAGATCATATTTAATTGGGTCTACATTCGTAATTCCGATACAGTAAGCAACTGCAGAACCCGCGGCAGATCCCCTTCCCGGACCAACCCAAACGCCCATTTTACGGGCTTCATTGCAGAAATCCTGTACAATAAGGAAGTATCCCGGATATCCTGTATTGGCAATTACTTCCAATTCGAAATCCAGACGTTCCTTGATTTCATCGGTTATTCCTGTATCTGCATATCTTCTTTTCGCTCCTTCATATGTTAAATAAGTAAGATAAGCCATCTCACCGCGTTTTCCTCCATCGACCTCATCTTCAGGATGGATAAACTCCTCCGGAATATCGAATTTCGGTAGAAGCACGTCTCTTTTTAAAGTATAAGGTTTAAATTTTGCGAAAAACTCATCATAGGCTTCAAAAGCATCCGGATAAGCCAAGAAAGTCTCCTTTATTTCATCGGCATTTTTAATATAATATTCACCCGTTGCCAGACCTCTTCTCTTCCCGAATCCTTTTCCAACCGGCGTTGACAATTTTTCACCGTCTTTAATACAACTTACAATATCCTGAATGTTGGAGTCGTCTTTATCGGTATAATATGTTTCGTTTTGGGCTAAAATTTTAACATTATATTTATCTGCAAAATGCAATAAAACATCATTCAAGTGCTCTTCTTCAGGCAGTTTGTGATTCTGAATTTGAACGTAAAAGTCATCCTGAAAAGTTTCTTTCCACCATCTGAAAAGCTCCTCTCCTTTTTGTTCACCGGTATTTAAAATCGCATCCGGAATATCTCCGTTAATGCCCGAAGTTAAAGCAATGACCCCTTCTTTATACTGAGCAATCAGATCTCGGCTTACCCTTGGAACTCCAAAATAAAATCCTTTTAAGAAACCAATACTTGAAAGCTTTGCTAAGTTTTTATATCCGTTAAAATCTTTCGCCAATAAAACAACCTGCGTTCTTCTATCGGGATCATCTTTGGTAAACTGTTTCTGCTCGTAACGGTCTGAGATATAAAATTCACAGCCCACCACAGGAATCAACGGCTCTGAAACCGGCTCTTCTTCATTAAATTCTTCTCCTTTTTCTTCGGCTTCCTGTTTTTTTGCTAAATATTCTTTATGTTTCTTTGCTCTGTCGCCATTTGCCCCTTCCACCGCAGAAACAAATTTGAAAGCACCCATCATATTTCCCAGATCCACCATTCCGACAGCAGGGAAATTATCTTCTGTAGCTTTATTAATCAAATCATTAATGCTGGACGTAGCAGACAGTGTCGAGAAAACACTGTGATTGTCGAAGTTGAAATATTTTCCAAGATCAATCTCGTCAATACTTCCGAAATCCTGTTGTTTTTTCTTATTATGAAAATCCGCAACCTGCCTTCTGATAACGATACTGAAAGGCTTGATCGGATCCGGATACAGGGTTTTAAAATACGTAAGCTGATCCTCAGAAATTTTCAATACTTCAGCAGGAATCACCCCGATTCTCATCATTTCGAAGAAAACCTGAGCCGTTGCATTCACGTCGGCCGCTGCGTTGTGTGCTTCATCAAACTTATGGCTGTACAATTTTTCGTAAAGCTCCTCCAATTTCGGAGGTTTGAATCTTCCTCCTTTTCCGCCTCCAAGCTGGCAAAAATCCGTACCTAAAATCATGGTATCAGCTTTTGGCTTTTCCTGAAGGTTATCTTTTATATTTTTTCTGTAAAATTCGGCTCCGACGATATTGTAATCGAACTCAACATTGTGTCCTGAAACAACTCTTACTTTTTCTAAAACTTTGGCGAATTCATTTAAAATTTCCTCAAGGTCGCGACCTTCTTCATTCGCAATTTTTGTGGTAATTCCATGAATTCTTGCTGCGTTGAAGGGAATATCGTACCCTTCAGGCTTTATAATATAATCCTGATTTTCAATTAAAGTCCCGTCATCATCATGCAGCTGCCAAGCAATCTGAACCATTCTTGGCCAGTTGTCTGAATCTGAAAGCGGAGCGTTGAAATTCTTTGGTAAACCCGTGGTTTCTGTGTCAAAAACTAAATACATCTAAATTTTTTCTAGCTTTTAATTTAAAAGATATTGTAAAATTAGTTCATTTTTTCCAATTCGCTGATAAAAACAATACCCCAATTCTGTCTTTCCACTCTATGTGTTAGTTTAAAAATTTTAAACATATTCATTCTAAAATAGTTTTTTTTTCAAATGAAATACTCTAATTTTTATTAATTGATATAGAAAAGAAAACTTTAACATTTATTAACCACTTTTTATTTTGCTAACAAATAGATTTGTCCCAAATAAATATTAAAATTTATCTATGAAAAAACACATATTCTTGGTAAGTACACTTG